>DATDCR010000495.1:0-9636 GCA_036524215.1 Burkholderiales bacterium | reverse complement strand
CCGGTGGCGTCGTCGTAGTCCTGCGGCAGGTCGAAGTACTTGACGTACTTGTCCTTGAACATGATCTGCCACATGCCCGACAGGTTGCGGATCACGTCGCAGATCGACGGGAACAGCATGCCGTCGAGGCAGTCGAGCCGGCCGGTGAGGCCGAGCTCGAGCGTCGAGCGCGGGATGCGGCAGATGTAGCTCTGGTAATAGGCGTCGCCCTGGATCACCTCGATCTGGTCGCCGCCGCCGAAGATGCCGACCGGCAGCATGCCCGCCGCGTGGATGATCTCGCGCGGCACGTAGATCGGCATGTAGCCGATCGCCTTGCGGCCGGGCGCGGCCGCCTTCCACTGCTTGACGGCGTTGAAGTCGAGGTCCTCGAACAGTGCCTCGCAACGCTTGACGATGTCCTGCACGCTCATTGGCTTCTCCTCCTCCGGTGAATCAACGGTGCTCCCACTTCGGCGCGCGCTTGGCGATGAAGGCCTGCAGGCCCTCGTTCGCATCGCGCGTGCTCATCAACGTATCCAGGTAAAGCGATTCGACGTCGGCCAGCCGCGCGCGCGCCAGGTCGGCGAACGGCTCGCGTGCCGCCTGCACGGCGCACGACAGCGCCGCGCCGCTCTTGTCGGCGAGGTTCTTCTCGAAGTACTGCACGGCCGCCGCCGCCGGGTCGTCGGCCACTTCGGTCACCAGTCCCCAGGCGAGCGCCGTCGTCGCGTCGATCGAGCGCCCGGAATAAAGCAGGTCCTCGGCGCGCGCCTGACCTATGCGCATCGGCAGCAGCACCGAGGCCGCCGGCGCGAAGACGCCGAGCTTCATCTCCGGCTGGCCGAGCCTGGCGTCGGAAGAAGCGAAGAGCAGGTTGCCCGCCATGGCGAGCTCGAGCCCGCCGCCGAGGCACTGGCCCCTGATCGCGACCAGGATCGGCTTCGGCCATGCCAGCATGTGGCCGAGGAGCGCGTGCAACGACGAAAGCATTTCCGCGCAGCGCTCGGGCAGGTGCTCCTCCACGCTCGCGCCGAACGAGAAATGCGGTCCCTCGTGGTCGAGCAGCGCGGCGAGCAGGCCGCGGTTGCCGCGGTGCGCGTCGAAGGCCGCCGTCAACGCGGCAACCATCGCCGCGTCGACGATGTTGGCCTTGGGCCGGGCGAGGCGAAGGCGCAGCAGCGCGCCGTCCTTCTCCAGCCAGACCTTGAGCGGCGACTCGTTCACCCCTTGCTTCCCTTCGGCTGGATCTGGTCGTGCAGCTCGCCGACCCAGGGCTGCCCGGCGGCGATCTTCTGCCGCAGCAGGATGAAGTCGACCTCGCGGTCGTCCTTGTTGCCGCTGTTGAAGGCGGTGAAGCCAGAGCGCGCTTCCGTCACCATATTGAGCGCGAGCCAGGCGCGGTGGTTTTCCTTGTTGCGGTTCCAGGCCTCGAGCTTGGGCTTCCTCAGCTCCTCGATCGTCTTGGTCGTGCAGTCGGGGAAGGTCAGCAGCATCTTCGCGCACAGGTCCTCGACCCTCTCATCCAGCGCGGCGAGATCCACCGTGCCGCGCTTCATCAGCTCCTTGCCTTTCGCCAGCGCTTCGCCGGTCTTCGACTTGCCGAAGGCGAGGCGCCCGAATTCGTCGTACACGCGCTCGATCTGGACCAGCGGGTTGGCGACGTACTTGCCGTCGACCTTCAGCGCGGGCGCGATGTCGGTCAGCATGCCCATGTGGTACGCCTCGTGCGCGGAGAACGGCTCGCACAGCACGCAGGCGCCCATGGCGCGCTCGGCGCCGATCACTACCGGCAGGAAGTCGGTGGCGCCGCCGATCGGCGCGGAGCCGTGCTTGGGCCCCGCCTGGCCGAAGCGCGCCAGGTCCTGCGCCACGGAGAAGTCGCAGGCCATGCCGATTTCCTGCCCGCCGCCCACGCGCATGCCGTTCACGCGGCAGATCACCGGCTTGTCGCAAGCGAGGATCGACGAGACCATGTCGTTGAAGAGCCGCATGTACTGGCGGTACTCCTGCGGCCGGCCGGCGTAGTACTCGGCGTATTCCTTGGTGTTGCCGCCGGTACAGAACGCCTTGTCGCCGACGCCGGTGAACACCACGCTCGAGACGTCGCGCGCATTCGAGGCGGCGCGGAAGGCGAGGATGATGCCCTTCACCATCTCGGTGGTGTACGAGTTGTACTGCCCGGCGTTGTCGAGCCAGATCCAGGCGTTGTAAAGGCCGCTCACCGCCTTGCCGTCCGGCGTGCGCGCCGGGCGGCGCTCGAAGCGCACCCCCTGGGTGACGACTTCGGCCAGATCGTGGCTTCTCAGGAACCGCGTTTCCGGTGCTGCCATGGAGTGCTCCTTCTCAAATAGGTACTCGAATACCGATTTAACCGGCGTCCTGCCTTTGTAGCCCGGCGAAAAGCGCCCGGATTTGATCTAGTTCAAATGTTTTGCACCCCGTTCCAGCAGATTGCGTCCATGCACCAGCCTGCTCTTCGCTCTGTATCCGTCGCCCTCGCCGGCAGCGGCGGCGCCGGCGTCATGACGGCCGGAAATGTCCTACTCGAGGCCGCGGCTATTGCCGGCTATTACGGCCTGATGACACGCACCAGCGGGCCGCAGATCCGCGGCGGCGAAGCGGCGGCCATGCTGCGCGTCGCCACCTTCCCCACCGACGGCCAGGACGACGGCTTCCAGGTCCTGGCGGCGATCGACTGGCAGAACGTGACGCGCTTCGCGGCCGAGATTCCGCTCGGCCCGTCGAGCCTGATCCTGGGCGATCCGGCCGCCGGCGCGCCGCCCGAGCTCTTTCTCAAGACCGGCGCACGCTACGCGCCGGTTCCCCTGAAGGCGCTCGCCGCGCAGGTGGCGGGCGGCTGGCCGAACATGATCGCGCTCGGCGTCCTCGCCGGCGTGATGGGCCTTTCCATCGAGTCGCTCGACGCCGCGGTGCGAAAGTCGCTCAAGAAGAATGTCGACGCGGGGCTCGGTGCCGCGCACCTGGGCTTCTCGCAGGCCGCCGCCATCGGCGGCTTTCAGCTCGAGCCGCCGCCCCCTCGCGGCGAGCGCTGGCTGGTGAGCGGCAACGAAGCCGCCGGCTACGGCGCGCTGCGCGGCGGCGTGCGCTTCGTCGCCGCCTATCCCATCACGCCGGCCACCGAGCTGCTCGAATACCTGTCGCCAGCGCTAACGAAGATCGGCGGCACGCTGGTGCAGGCGGAGGACGAGCTCGCCTCCATCAACATGGCGCTCGGCGCCTCCTACGGCGGCGTGCCTTCGCTCACCGCCACGTCCGGCCCCGGCCTTTCGCTGATGATCGAATCGCTCGGCCTGGGCGTCGCGGCCGAGGTGCCGGTCGTCGTCGTCGACGTGATGCGCACCGGGCCCTCGACCGGCATCGCCACCAAGAGCGAGCAAGGCGACCTCAACATCGCGCTCTACGGATTGCATGGCGATGCGCCCCACATCGTGGTGGCGCCGAATTCGGTCGGCGACTGCCTTTCCGCCACCCAATGGGCGGTGGAGCTCGCCGAGTCGCTGCAGGTTCCGGCGATCGTGCTCTCGGACCAGTACTTCGGCCAGGCGCGCGCCATCGTCGATGCGCTGCACGCGGAAACCTCTACCGTCGAGCGGCTGAGGGCATCGGCCCCGGAAGGCGACGGCGCCGCGCCCTACAAGCGCTACGCGATCACGCCGTCGGGCGTCTCGCCGATGGCGATTCCCGGACGGCCGGGCATCACCTATACCGCCGACGGCCTCGAGCACAACGAGCGCGGCCTGCCTTCCTCGCAGGCCGCCGACCATCTCGCGCAGATGGACAAGCGCGCGCGCAAGATCTCGCAGCTCGACCCGGGGGATGCCTGGGCGAGCATCGAGGGCCAAGGCGACGTCGCGCTCCTCACCTTCGGCTCGTGCACGGCGCCGGCGCGCGAAGCGCTGGCGCGGGCGCACGCCGAAGGCGTCGACGTAAGGCTTGTCTCGCTGCGCCTGCTCGCGCCGGCGCAGCCCGAGCGCCTGAAGCGCGCGCTCGAGGGCGTGAAGCGCGTGATCGTGCTCGAGCAGAACCACAGCGGCCAGTTCCTGCGCCACCTGCGCTCCGAATATGATCTGCCGCGCGAAGTAAAGAGCCTGCGCCGCCCCGGCCCGCTGCCCTTCCGGCCGGAGGAGATCTACAAGGAAATCATCCAACCATGAATGCCTCCACCGCCGCTGCGCCGCTGCAGGCGAAGGATTTCAAGTCCGACTACAAGCCGGTCTGGTGCCCGGGCTGCGGCGACTACTCCGTGCTGGTCGCGATCACCAAGGCGTTCGCCGCGCTTTCGCTCAAGCCGGAGAACGTGGCCGTGGTGTCCGGCATCGGCTGCTCGTCGCGCATCCCGGCGTATACCAACTGCTACGGCTTCCACGGCGTGCACGGGCGCTCGCTGCCTGCGGCGACGGGGCTGAAGATCGCGCGGCCGGAGCTCACGGTGATCGTCGCGAGCGGCGACGGCGACGGCTATTCGATCGGCGGCAACCATTTCCTGCACGCCTGCCGGCGCAACGTCGACCTGACCTACATCGTGATGGACAACCACGTCTACGGCATGACCAAGGGCCAGCCCTCGCCGACCACCGAGCCCGACTGGACCTCGAAGCTCGCGCCGGCCGGCACCGGCGTGCGCGAATTCCATCCGCTCGTCATCGCGCTCGCTTCCGGCGCCAACTTCATCGCGCGCGCCTTCTCGGGCGACCCGAACGGCTGCGCGCACACCATCGCCGAGGCCGTGCGCCATCCGGGCTTCTCATTCGTCGAGATCCTCTCGCCGTGCGTCACGTTCCGGCCCGACCAGCGCGGCTGGAAGGATGTGGTGCATCCGGCGCCGGTCCCGGAGACCGACGATCCGGGCCGCGCCGCGCGCCGCCTGATGACCGACGACGGCTTCAATATCGGCATCCTCTACCGCGGCGCGCGGCCGCCTTACCATCCCAAGGGCCAGGCCGAGCAGCGCCACGTCGCCGAACTGGAAGCGGAGTTCCGCCTATGACCAAGTATGAGGATTTCATGGCGCAGGCCTACGCGATGGAGATCGAGGCGAACGAGCGCTACCTGCAATTCGCCGAGCAGCTGGAGACGCACAACAATCCCGAGGTCTCGAAGCTGTTCCGCAAGCTGGCCGACATCGAAGCGCTGCACGCCAAGCAGATCCTGGCGCGGATGAAATGGGCCAGCCTGCCGGCGATGCCACCGCCGTTTGCCGGCGACGCGGAGGGCCCGGAGACGGCGCCTTTCGAGTCGGTGCATTACCTGATGCAGCCCTACCATGCGCTCGAGATCGCGCTGCGCTGCGAGCTGCGCGCGCAGAAGTTCTTCGAGGAATTCGCCGCCGCGGCCGAGACCGCCGACGTGCGCGCCGCGGCGAAGGAAATGGCGGACGAGGAGGCCGAGCATGCCGAGCTGATCCGCGCCTGGATGAAGAAGGTGCCCAAGCCCGCGGCCGGCTGGGACGAGGATCCCGATCCGCCGAGAATGACCGAGTAAGAAAGACAGGAGACTTCACGCCATGCGAGGACTGAAAGGCAAGACCGCCATCGTCACCGGCGGCGCCGCGGGCATCGGCGCCTCGATCGTCGAGCGCTTCAAGGCGGAAGGGACGCGCGTCGTGGTGTTCGACCTCAAGGGCGACCCGAGCGTCGACATCACGAGCTATGAAGCGGTGCAGAGGGCGGTCGCGGACGCGGGCCCCGTCGACATCCTCGTCAACAACGCCGGCTGGGACATGTTCAAGCCGTTCCTCAAGACCGATCCCGCGTTCTGGCAGAAGATCATCGGCATCAACCTGGTCGGGCCGATGAACGTGCTGCATTGCGTGCTGCCCGGCATGGTCGAGCGCGGCGGCGGCAAGGTGGTCAACATCGCCTCGGACGCCGGCCGCGTCGGCTCCTCGGGCGAAGCGCCTTACTCGGCGTGCAAGGGCGGCATCATCGCCATGACCAAGACGCTCGCACGCGAAACGGCTACGAAAAATATTCGATTGAACGTGGTCTGCCCAGGGCTGACGGAAACCAGCATGCTGGAAGCCTTCATGCTGGGCGCCGGCAACCCGGACAAGCTGCGCGAGGCCTATCGGCGCGCGATTCCGATCGGCCGGCTCGGAAGACCCGAGGACATCGCCGGCGCGGTGCTGTTCCTCGCCAGCGACGACGCCGAGTTCATCACCGGACAGGTGATCTCAGTGTCCGGCGGCCTGACGATGCACGGCTAGGAATTACGCAGCACCATCATCCCGGAAGCGGTGTTCGAGATCGGGATGTGGTAATTGCTGTGCACTTTCTCGACGCGGCCGCTGAGCGCGGCGCGCGCGATGACCCAGTTGAGCACCTCGACGCCCTGCGTGCCGGCCGCCTCGACGAGCTGCGGGATCGAATAGCCGGCAAGCGCATCGGGCTGGTCGATCATCGCCGCCATGCACATCTCATCGAAGCCGCGGTTGATGAAGCCGGCGCGCGTGCCCTCGAGCTGGTGCGAGAGGCCGCCGGTGCCGAGGATGAGCACTTTGAGGTCTTCCGGGTACGAGGCGATCGCGCGCCCCAGGGCGCGGCCGAACTTGATGCAGCGCGCCGGCGTCGGCAGCGGATGCTGGATGGTGTTGACGGTGACCGGCACCGTGATCACGGGACAGGGCCCCGCGAGCGGCCACAGCAGCTTGAGCGGCACCGTGAAGGCGTGGTCGACGAGCATTTCCTGGCAGGTGGTGAGATCGAACTCGTCGGCGACCAGCGACTCGATCATGTGCCATGAGAACGCGGCGTCGCCTTTGTAGGGCGGCAGCGTCGGCAGGCCCCAGCCTTCATCCGCATTGCGGTATTCGTCGGCGGCGCCGATGGCGAAGGTCGGCAGCTTGTCGAGGAAGAACTGCAGGCCATGGTCGTTGTAGACGACCACGACGGCGTCGGGCTTCACCTCGTCGAGCCACTCGCGCGCCCTGCCGAAAGCGCTGAAGAACGGCTTCCAGTACGGCTCGTCCTGCAGTCCCTTGGCGATCGCCCCGCCGATGGCGGGAACGTGCGAAGTGGTGATCGCGCCGACGATGCGTGCCATCGCTACCGGCCCTTCTCGAGCAGCATCGCCTTGAACGCCTCGACCGACATGCCGGTCTGCTGCGCGCCGACGTCCTGCACGTTGAGGCCAAAGATGCCGGCGAACTTGGCGAGGTAATAGATGTTGCCGCCGGCCTCGATCAGCTCGCGCACGTTGCGGCGCTTGATCGCCGCGCGCTGCGCGGCGTTGAGGCCGTACTTCCTGCAGTAGGCTTCCTCGTCGCGCTGGAATTCGGCCCGATTGTCGGCGCTGTTGAAGGAAAAGCACATCTTGTTCAGCGCGTAGCCCTTGCGCGCCTGCGTGCCGTCGAAAAGGACGGTGCCGGGAATGGCTTGCGACATGGCGCTCAGGCCCGCTTGCGGAAATGCTCGCGCCGGTTCGCTTCGGCGGCGAATTCCTCGAGGTCCGGGTCGAGCGCGTTGCGCGCCGAGACGACGCCGACCGGTCGCCCGTCCTGCACCACCGGCGCATGGCGAAAGCCGTTGTCGTGCATCAGGATGAGCGCGTAGCCGAACAGATCGTCCGGCGAGACGCACTTCGGGTCGGGCGTCATCACCTCGGACATGCGGGTCGTCGCCGGATCGCGTCCCGCGGCGATGACGCGCTGCACGGCGTCGCGCTCGGTGAAGATGCCGACCAGGCGGCGGCCTTCGACCACCAGCAGCGCGCTGACATTGCCGTCCTTCATCAGCTTCGCCGCCTCGCTGACGGTCGCGTCGGGTGCCGCGACGACGAGCTTGCGCGGCTCGAGAATGCTGCTGATGGGTTGTCCTAGCATGCGTCCAGCCTAGCCGGGCGTCGCTGCTGTTCCTTGACGCCGATCAAACCGGCCGACGAGGACCAGCGCCGTCAGGAGGAAGACAGCAATCGCCGCCGCGTTGCCCCACGCGCCGCCTTCCACCCAGAACAAGCGCAGGACGAGCGAGCCGTGCAACAGGACGAGCGGCAGGTAGAGGACGGCGTGATAAGGGAAAGCGACGCGCAGCAGCGCCGGCAGGATGACGGGCGCGTGCCCGAGCACCATGGAGAAGACGAAGCCGAGGAAGATGGCGTGCAGCGCGCCGTCGTAGTCGATGGTGAGCGCGATCAGCATGCCGCCGAGCGCGAGCCAGAAGTAGCCGGCGAGGAGGCAGAGCGCGACATAGCGCGGCAGGCCGGACTGGCGCACGGTCACCCGCGCGAGGTCGAAGCGCAGGAGCCAGATCGCGAGCAGGACGAGGACGAGCCCCAGCAGCCTCGGCTCGAGCGGCGAAACCAGCAGCGCGAGCGCCAGCACGACGAACGAGCCGCGCGCCGCCTTGCCGCGCTTGAGGTAGCGAGAGAGCTCGAGCCGCTCGGCGCCGACCGTCAAGGCGAAGAAAGCGATCCACCAGGGGACGGCGGCGAGCCCGTACAGCACGCTCACGTTGCCGATCAGCCACGCCGCGGCACCCGCGATGAGCGTCGCCATCTCGACCGAGCGCTGGCGATGGAAGAGCACGATGGTGGCAACGAGGAGAACGCCGGCACCCGCGCTCATCCAGGCGAAGCCGTCGGTCGGCATGCCGAGGAGCAGCAGCAGGCCGCCGATGCCGGCCGCAAACGGCGCGGCGTAGGCCCACAGCCGCCGCAGCGCCACCGCCCGCTCGAGCGAGATCACCGTGCCGAAGAACGCCGACACCATCAGCGCGCCGTGCAACGCCACCGCGTTCAGCGACACGTTGATCGGGCTGACGCGCGCCAGGCCGCCGGCGACGCCGAAGGCGAGCGAGATGCAGCCGAGCGCGAGGAAAGCGGCGAGCCAGTGCCGCGGCAGGCTCACGCCGTGCATCACATCGCTCGGTCCATCTATTTGCGCAGCTTGAAGCGCTGGATCTTTCCGGTGGCCGTCTTCGGCAGCTCGGGAATGAACTCGATCCAGCGCGGGTACTTGTACGGCGCGAGCTTCGCCTTCACGTGCTGCTGCAACGCCGCCGTCAGCTTCTCATCGGGCTTCTGTCCCGGTTTGAGAACCACGTAGGCCTTCGGCTTGATGAGCTTCTCGGCGTCCTCGGCGCCCACCACCGCCGCCTCCAGCACCGCCTCGTGCGTGACGAGCGCCGCCTCCACTTCCACCGGCGAGACGTAGATCCCGCCCACCTTGAGCATGTCGTCGGAGCGCCCGCCGTAGGTGTAATAGCCATCCTTGTCGAAGCTGTACTTGTCCCCGCTCCTCGTCCAGGGCCCCTGGAAGGTGTTCTTCGTCTTCTCGCGCTGGTTCCAGTACATGAGCGCGGAAGTCGGCCCGCTGATCTGCAGCTCGCCCAGCTCCCCGGGCCTGGTGATCACGTTGCCCTGCTCGTCGAGCAGCCTCACCTCATAGCCGGGCACCGGCTTGCCGGTCGTGCCGTACCTCACCTCGCCCGGCCGGTTAGAGATGAAGATGTGCAGCATCTCGGTCGAGCCGATCCCGTCCAGGATCTCCGCCCCCGTGCGCTCGGTCCAGCGCGTGCCGAGGTTCGCCGGCAGCGCCTCGCCCGCGGAGGTGCATACACGCAGGTTTAGTTTTGAACGCTCGGGAAAGCCCGGATGGGCCAATAAGGCCGCGTACAAAGTGGGCACGCCGTAGAAGAT
>DATDCR010000494.1:0-4284 GCA_036524215.1 Burkholderiales bacterium | reverse complement strand
ACGATGCCGTGGCGGTCGTGCGCAACGCCCAGCAGGTCGAGCTCAACCTGATCTACAACGCCAATGCCGATGCCGGGGGAAAGAACATCCTGATGGACGTCGGCGACAAGTATCCCGGCTACACGCATGTCGCGCTGCGGGTGGTTTCGATCAAGGACACGATCGAGACACTGAAGCGCCATGACGTGCGTATCACGCAGGGGCCGGTCTCCTTCGGCCGCGACGGCCACGTGTCGGTCTTCGTGCGCGACCCGGATCTCAACGTGATCGAGCTGCGCGGCCGCGAGGAGGACCTTTCCTCGATCGGCGGCGTCGTCGAGTATGTACCGCTGAACTAGGCGAGCTTCTCCAGCTCCGCAGGCTCGAAGCCGATCACCAGGCGGCCGGGTGCTTCGACGATCGGGCGCCTGATCGCGCTCGAGTTGGCTTCCAGCAGCGCAAGTGCCTTAGCCTCGTTCAGGTTCGCCTTCTCTCCATCAGGAATCTTGCGCCACGTCGGTCCGCGCGTGTTCGCGAGCTTCTCCCAGCCGACCTTCTTCGCCCAGGCGGCGAGCTTGCCCGGCGGCACGCCGGCTTTCTTGTAGTCGTGGAACTCGTACGCGATCTTGTGCGCGTCGAGCCAGGCGAACGCCTTCTTCATCGTGTCGCAGTTCTTGATGCCGTAGACGCGGATCGTCATTCAGCGGCGTGCGGAAAGGCACTGAAGATATCGGCCTGCGTGACGACGGGCGCGCTGCAGACATGCGCCGGCGTGAGCTCGGCGAAGGAAGTGACGCCGAGGAGCCCGAGGCAGATGCGGATCTCGTCCTCGAGGATCTCGAGCGCTCTCACCAGGCCCTCGGGGCCGGCCGCGGCGAGGGCGAGCCCGGTCAGCCGACCCAAGCCCACCGTCTTCGCGCCCAGGGCAATCGCCTTCACGACATCGGTGCCGCGCATGAAGCCGCCGTCGACCCACACCTCGGCTTTCCCTTTCACCGCCTGAACGACCTGCGGCAGGACTGCGGTGCTGCCAAGGCCGTGATCGAGCTGGCGTCCGCCGTGGTTGGAGACGTAGATCACCTCGACGCCGTGCTCCACGGCGATCTGCGCGTCCTCGACGGTGGCGATGCCCTTGATGATGAGCGGCATGTCCGGGTATTTGTCCTTGAAGCGCTTCACCTGCTTCCAGGAAAGGCCGGCCTGAAAGGGGATGCCCGCGCCCGCCGTGGCGCGCCACGGCTTGACGAAGCGCCCGAGCAGGTCGCGCTCGCGGCGGCTATAAGCCGCGACGTCCACGGTCAGGCAGAACGAGCCGAAGCCGTGGTTCTTCGCGCGCCTCACGAAGTCGTCGACCCACGCATCATCGCCGCGTACGTAGAGCTGGAAGGAGCGCAGCGTGTCGGCCGCCGCGGCGGTCTCCTCGAGCCCCGGCTTGCAGACCGACGAGAGCATTTGGGGCACGCCGAAGGCCGCCGCACCTTGCGCCGCGGCGGCAGCGCCGCCTTCGACGATCGACTCGAGGCCGCCGATCGGCGCCAGCATGACCGGCAATCGCGTGGCCTTCCCAAGGAATCTGCCCGAAGGATCGACGCGGCTCACGTCGCGCAGCACGCGCGGCCGGAAGGCGATCGCGTCGAGGGCGTGCCGGTTACGGCGCACCGTGGTCTCCGTTTCGGCGCCGCCGACGAGGTAAGCCCAGGGGCCGGGCGGCAGGTTGCGCTTCGCCGCCTCGTAGATCTCCTGCAGCGTGAGGAAGCGTTCGTTGAGCGGTGCATTCATTTCGCGGAATGCTAGCGGCTGGAAGCCCGGCCGCAAGCCTTTTGGCAGAGAATTCCGAAATGCAGACTCCTTGAGGAGCACGCCATGCTTGGGAAGCTCGCCGTTGCCGCGCTCGCGTTTTTTGCTTCCGTCACGGTTCAAGCGCAGGGATATCCGAACCGCGCGATCAAGATGATCGTGCCCTGGCCGCCGGGACAGGCGACCGACCTGGGCGGCAGGCTGGTCGCCGCCAAGCTCGCCGAGCTGCTCGGCCAGCCCGTGGTGGTGGACAACCGCGCCGGCGCCGGCGGCGCGATCGGCACCGATGTCGCGGCGAGGTCCGCTCCGGATGGTTACACGATCCTTGCCGGCTCGAGCGGACCTGTGACCGTGAACCCGCTCCTGCAGAAGGTGCCCTACGATCCGGAGAAGCAGCTCGCGCCGGTGTACCTGCTCGGCATGTCGCCGTACCTGCTCGTCACGTATCCGTCCTTCCCGGCGTCGAACGCGAAGGAGTTCGTCGAGCTGGTGCGCGCCAATCCGGGCAAGTACACGTTTTCGTCCTCGGGCACCGGCGCCACCGCGCACCTGATCGCCGAGTGGTTCAATTCGCTCGCGCAGCTCAAGGCCGTGCACGTGCCGTACAAGGGCAGCTCGCCGTCGCTGACCGACCTGATGGCCGGGCAGGTGAGCTACAGCATCGAGACGCTGGCCGGCACCGGGCCGCTGGTGCGCGGCGGCAAGCTCAAGACCTTCGGCATCTCGTTTGCGAACGGCAGCGTGATGGCGCCGGGCGTGCCGCCGCTCGCGCAGGCGGCAGGGCTGCCGGGGTTCGATGTCGGTGCGTGGCTCGGCCTGATGGTGCCGGCGGGCACGCCGAAGGAGATCGTCGCGCGCCTGGCGGACGAAACCGAGAAGGTGATGAAGATGCCGGACGTGCGCGAGCGCATGGCGGCGATCGGCATCGACGTCATCACGCGCCGGCCGGAGGAATTCGGTACCTACCTGAAGGGCGAGACGGCGCGCTTCGCGTCGATCATCCGCACCGCGAACATCAAGCTTGAGCAGTAGCGCGCCGGCGCTTCCGCCCGAGCCCGCATCGATCGCCTGGTCGGCCGGCCTGCGCGCCCTCGGCGCGCGCTTCGGCGAGCGCGTGGCGGTACGCACGCCTCGAGCGACGCTCGCTTATGCGCAACTCGATGAGCGCGCCCATGCGCTCGCCGCGCAGCTCGCCGGGCTCGGCATCGCGGCCGGCGAGCCGGTGGCGACTTCGTTGCCGAATTGCGTCGAGGCGGTGTGGGCGAGCTACGGCATCACGGCGCTCGGTGCCGCGGAGACGCCGATGCATCACGCGCTCACCGCCGAGGAGGCGAGGTGGTTCACCGGCCTCGCGGGGGCCAAGCGCGTGGTGACTTATGAAGCGCGTCGTGCGTTCTTCGAAGGCCTCGGTCTTCGCGTCATCCTGGTGGAAGAGATCGGCGAGGATCCTGGATCGACCTTTCCACCAGTTTCCGCCCAGCTGCGCGGCCGCATCCTCTCGTCGTCCGGGACCACGGGCCGCCCGAAAGCGATCGTCTACACGCATGCGCGTCGCTGGCTCGGTAACGAATTGCTGAAGTCCGTGCTGCCGTTCGTACCCCAATCCGGCGAGCGGATTCTCCTCTTCACGCCGTTCCCGCATGGCACATCGCTGCTTACGTTCGCCTGGCTCGACCATGGCGCGGAAGTCGTGTTGCACGAAGGCGTCGAGCGCGCCGCCGTGGAAGCGGTGCTGAGCCAAGGCGTGGCGGCGGTGTTCGCGCCGCCGACGGTGATCAACAAGCTCGCGGAGCTCTTTCCCGAGGAGCGTTTCCGCGGCGTGCGCTGCGTTTTCACCGGGACGCAGACCCTCACCGAGGCGACTTATCGACGCGCCGAGCGGCTGTTTGGGCCGGTCGTGCGCGTCACCTATGGGAAGTCGGAATGCGTGAACCCCATCACGGTGCTCTCGCCGGAGCACACGGCGGCCGTCTATGAGAAAGAGCTGCGAGCCGATGGCGCGTGCCTGGGCTGGCCGGCCGAAGGCGTCGAGCTCGAGATCCGCGACGGCGAGATCTGGCTGCGCGCCAAGCACATGGCGAACGGCTACATCGATGCCGCGGGCTTCCACGAGTTCGAAGGCGGCTGGCATGCGACCGGCGACGCCGGCTGGATCGACGAGCGCGGCCGGCTCTGGCTCGCCGGGCGCCTCGCCGACATCGTCAAGACCGGCGGGTACAAGGTGCAGCCGGAGGAGGTCGAGGCCGCGCTCGCCGGCTTGTCGCGCTGCGGCCAGGTCGTGGTGACCTCGCTCGCTTCCGATTACTGGGGCGAGGTGATCGTCGCCGCGACCGAGAACGCGTCCGAGGGATGGATCGAAGAAGGCAAGGTGCGGGTGGAAAGCCTTTCAAAGCAAAAGCACCCGCGGGCGTGGGTGGCACTGGATGCCCTGCCGCGCAACCCGCAAGGGAAAGTGAGCCGCAAGGAGGTGGCGAAGGCGATCGCCGCACGCTATTCGCTCGCCGATGG
>DATDCR010000493.1:0-4441 GCA_036524215.1 Burkholderiales bacterium | reverse complement strand
GGCGCAGCACGGCGGCCGTCAATCCATAGCAGAACGCCGCACCCAGCGCCGCCCCGACCGCCAGCCAGTGCGCGCTGCCCTGCGGCGCGGAAAGAATGGCCACGCCGACAATGCCGAGCGCGAGGCCGGTGAGGCCGTTCGCCGACAGCCGCTCTCCGGCGATCAAAGCGGCGAGCAGCGCGCCAAAGAGCGGCGAAGTCGCATTGATGACGGCCATCAGGCCGACCGAGAGCTCGAGCGCCGAGTACGCGTAGAGGAGGAAAGGCGCCGCCGAGTTCAGGATGCCGATGAGCAGGTAATGCCGCCAGCGGCGCCGCCACTCGGGATCGAAGCCGATGATGGCGTAATAGATGCCGAGCGCCGCGCCGGCGATGAGCATGCGCACGTCGGCGGTCGCCACCACGCCGATGGCCGGGGCAGCGATGCGGATGAAGAGAAAGGATGCGCCCCAGATGGCGGCGAGCGCGGTCAGGCGAGCCGCGTCGGCGGCCCTCATTTACGGCGGCGCTTTTCGATCTCCAGGAGACGCTGCTTGACCGGCAAGCCCCATGCGTAGCCGCCAAGGCCGCCGTCGGTGCGCACGGCGCGATGGCACGGCACGACGAGCGCGACGGGATTCGCGCCGCAAGCGCTGCCCACGGCGCGAACTGCGGCCGGCGCACCGATCGCGCGGGCGATTTCGCTGTAGGTGCGCGTCTCGCCGCGCGGGATGCGGCGCAGCGCTTGCCACACCCGGCGCTGGAACACGGTGCCGCGGATGTCGACCGGCACCTTGGCGAGGCTTCCTTCGCCTTCGATGAAGTGGCGGATCTTCTCCTCGAGGTCGGGCAGGCGTGCGGGAATGAGCTCCGCTGCGCTGAACTCTTCCGCCAGCATGCCTTGCAGCTTTGCCGGATCGCTGCCCAGCTTCACTGCGCAGACGCCTTTCGGCGTCGTCGCCGCCAGCACCGTGCCGAGCCGGCTCGCGAAGCAGGAGAAGCGGATCGTCTGCCCCTTGCCGCGCGCGCGGTACGCGCGCGCATTCATGCCGAGCTGCGGCTTCTCGTAGAAGCGGGAGACCGACCCATAGCCGGCGTCGTACACGGCGTCGGTGACCCGGCTGCCGTTGCGCAGCGACGATTTCACCGCTTCCACGCGATGGGCGTCCTGATAATCGCGTGGCGAAACGCCGAACGCGGCCTTGAACCGGCGTTGCAGGTGAAACGGGCTCGCGCCTACGGCGCGCGAGAGTTCCACCAGCGTGACCCGCTCGCCGCGCCGGGAATCGAGGTAGTGCTTCGCCTTTTCCAACACTGCAGTCATGTCCGCACTCTATTCTGCCCGGCTCAGGCGTTCTATCCGGATTTTGCGCTGAGCACGTACTTGCGCGAAGTGCGGGGGTCGAGGCGCGTGCGCTCGGCGACGGCAGCATAGCTGCCGAGCCGGTCGTAGAGCATGGCGCTGTACCCGGAAAGGAGCTCATCGGCGCTCAGATTGCCTTCGCGCATACGCGCCGCCAGCCGTTCTTCGCGATCTGCGGCCGGTGCGCGGACATCGGGCTTGTAGCTGCCGGTAAGGAGGATACGGCGCACCGCCTGCTCCAACTCGCGCACGTTGCCGGGCCATGGGTAGTCGTGCGGCAGGTCACGCCTAAGGCTATCGAGCACGCGGCCGCTCAGGTCGCGATCTTCCTCGCCCGTGGTGCGCGCGACCATCAGCTGGACGAGCTCGGCCAGCTCGGCGGGTGATTCGCGCAGCCGCTGGCGCAGCGTCGGCACCTGGATCACGTCGGAGCACAGGCGGTAGTAGAAATCGTCTCGAAAGCGCCCGCCATGGCGCAGGTCGGCGAGCAGACGATTCGTCGCTGCCACGACGCGCCCGGAAAATCGCTTTCGTTCGCCGCCGCCGACCGCGGTGAAGCTGCGCTCTTGCAGCACCTGCAGCAGCTTGATCTGCACCGGTACGCTGACTTCGCCGATTTCATCGAGAAAGAGCGCCCCGTGCGCGTTGCAGCGCTCGAAGACGCCCTGATGGTGATCGATGGCGCCGGTAAACGCGCCTTTGCGGTGGCCGAAGAGCTCGGATTCAATCAGCGTCTCGGAGAACTGCGACAGGTTGATCGCGATGAAGCTCTCGGCGAAATTGGCCGCGAAGCGGCGCTGTCCCGGCAGATACGGGATGAACTCGGAGCGACCGATCGCGGCGGCCGCGAGTCCCTTGCCGGTCCCCGTTTCGCCGATCAGCAGGGTGGAGAAGTCCTCCATGCGGTTCCAGAGCGCCGCCTCGTAGGCTCGCATGTCGTGCGTGAACATGTTGTTCCATAGCGCCTGGCGAAAGCGCTCCATCGATTCGCTTTCCCCGGCGAGCGAGCGCTCGATGAAGTAAAACGCGCGGCGCAGCTGGAAGAAGAAGGCGAAAAAGCGCGCGGCACGCTCCTCGACAAAGCCCGCGGCGGCGAGCTCGGCGAGCGCCGCATCGCCGAAATCGAGCGCCAAAGGCGACCCCGACTCGCCCACCTGGCGCTCGATGTGGGCGTCGATCTGCGGCACATGGCGGTGGTAGGTGACGTAAAGGAGCGCCGGCTCGAGCAGGCGGCGGTCCTCGTCGCTCATCCGCTGCATCGCGGATCGCCCCAGGAACGGCTCCAGCCTCTGACGGACTACGCGCGCCAGCGCCTCACGATCGGTGCCGAGATCGCCGGGCGCTTCCGGTGCCAAGCGGCGAATCAGGTCCGCGCGCTCCGGGGTAAAGGGATTGCCGAAGACGACGTCCGATAGCGCGCCGAGGAACTCGCGGTCACGCGGCTTTAGCGAAATCGGCATACAAGAAATGTATGCCCCTATAGCATGCTGTGCAATACGACTAGCGCAGAAGTGTGCCGCTAGTCCGCAGAATCAAAGGCTTATGAGTAGGCATGGCTGCTGCTATCCGAGAGAGACCCGCAATCAAGCGGGAGGGGAGGCAAGCATGGCAGCCAGCATCAAAGCCGAACGCCTGACGCTTCGCGAGATCGAAGTCGTGCGTTTGCTCGCGAGCGGTTGCACCTACGCGCGGGTCGCCGATCGCCTCGGCATCTCGGTCCATACCGTAACGAGCCACATCAAGAACGCCTACCGGAAGCTCGACGTGCACTGCGCGGCGCACGCGGTTTATCGGGCGCTGGAACGCGCCCAGATGATCTAGTGAAGACTCAGGCCTTGGGCCGCTTGTCGATCACGCGCTTTGCCTTGCCGACGGAGCGCTCGATGGTCCCGAGCCTGACGTCGGTGGTGATGCCGATATAGGACTTGATGTGGTGGCGCAGCTGCGCTGCGGCCGCCGCATCGCCCTCGACCACCACCGTAAGGTGGTCGAGCGGTCCGTCCTTCGACAGCTCGAGCACATAGTGCGGGCTAAGGCCCGCTTGCTTGAGGATCAGCTCCTCGATCTGCGAGGGGAAGACGTTGACGCCGCGCACGATCAGCATGTCGTCCGACCGACCGGTGATCTTCTCCATGCGTCGCATGCTGCGCGCAGTCGGCGGCAGGAGGCGCGTCAGGTCGCGCGTCCGATAGCGGATCACCGGCAGCGCCTCCTTGGTCAACGAGGTGAGGACCAGCTCGCCTTTTTCGCCCTCGCGCACGGGCTCGCCACTGTGCGGATCGACGATCTCGGGATAGAAGTGGTCCTCCCAGATGGTGAGGCCGTCCTTGGTCTCCACGCACTCCTGGGCAACGCCGGGTCCGATCACTTCGGAAAGGCCGTAGAGATCGATCGCCTGCAGGGAAGTCCGCTTTTCGATCGAGGCACGCATCTCGTTGGTCCACGGCTCGGCGCCGAAGATGCCGAGCCGCAGGGAGCTTTTCCTGGGATCGAATCCCTGCCGCTCCATTTCATCTGCGATGGCGAGCATGTAGCTCGGCGTCACCATGATGATCTCTGGCCTGAAGTCCGCGATCAGCTGGACCTGGCGCTCCGTCATCCCGCCGCCGAGAGGGATCACGGCCAGCCCGAGGCGCTCCGCGCCGTAATGCGCGCCGAGGCCGCCGGTGAAAAGACCGTATCCGTAGGCGACGTGCACCTTGTCGCCGCGCCTCGCGCCGGCTGCGCGAATGGAGCGCGCCATCAAGTTCGACCATGTGTCGATGTCGCGCGCCGTATAGCCGACGACGGTTGGCTTGCCAGTGGTGCCGGAAGAAGCATGGATGCGCACGATGCGGTCCATGGGCACCGCGAACATGCCGTACGGGTACGTATCGCGCAGGTCCGCCTTGGTCGTGAAGGGGAAGCGCGCGAGGTCCGCCAGCGAGCGGCAGTCTTCCGGATGTACGCCGGCCGCCTGGAATTTCTTGCGGTAATGCGCCACGTTGTCGTAGGCATGCTTGAGCGACCATTGCAGCCGCTCGAGCTGCAGGCGGCGCAACTCGTCGGCGGGCGCCTTTTCGATCGGTTCCAGCGCAAATTCGCTCATTCGATCTTCACC
>DATDCR010000492.1:0-1967 GCA_036524215.1 Burkholderiales bacterium | reverse complement strand
TATCGGGCTTCGGTGCGCCTTCGCGCACCGCGACGCCGATGCCGGCGCGGCCGATGACCGTGCGCGTATCGGCGCGGACTTTCCCCTCCTTGATCAAGGCATCCAGCACCGGCGGGTTGAGGATCGCGACGTCGAACGCTTCGCCGCCTTGGATCCGCTTTCTCACTTCCGGATTGACGGCGAAGTCGATCGTCACCTTGTGGCCGCTCTCGCGCTGGTAGCGCGCGCCGAGCTCCGCGATCGCCGCGCGGGCGCCGTTGCCGCTCAGCACCTTGATGTCGGCGGCCTGCGCTGCGGCGAGGCCGATGGAGAGAACCAGTGCGAATAGCGCTTTCATGCCTAGAGCGCCTCGCCTAAGTGGTGCTTCTTGCGCGCCGCGCGCTCGTCCCGGATGTCGCCGAGGACCTGCATCGGGTCGACGCGCGCATCGTCCGCGCTCCTTAGCAAGCGGTATCTCGCGCCGGATTTGTCGCGCGCGAGGTAGCGCGCATCGACGAGCTGCCGGCGCATCGAGACGTGGTCGATGCCGTGTGGATCGCAGAAGCTCGCGAGCCAGTCGCGCAGGACGTCGTTCACCTCGGCCTCGCTGTAATCGCGATCGGCATCGAAGCGCGCCGCCGCCAGCTCGAGCAGGAGCTCGGCGTCGGCGCGACGGGTCGGGAAGCCGGTGAGCGGTCCATTCACCAGCAGGCGCTTCAACGCCTGGTAAGCGACGCTTGCCATCAGGGCCCTCCTAAGTGACTACGGAATCGGGACCGCGGCGAGGAGCTGGGCGCCTACGTCCACGCGGCGGGCGGAATCGTGCGCCGGGCGAAGGCGGTGCACGGCGACGCCGGGGAGGATGGCCTGCACGTCCTCGGGGATCACCTTGTCGCGGCCTTCGAGCATCGCCCAGGCGCGCGCGCTGTGGACGATGGCGAGCGCCGCGCGCGGCGAAAGGCCGGAAACGTAGTCGGGCGAGCGCCGCGTGTGATCGACGATCGCCTGCACGTAGTCGAGCAGCGCCGGCGCGACGTGGATCTTCTGCACGTGCGCCTGCAGCTCCATCAGCTCGGCCGGCGTCATGGCGGGCTCGAGCGTGGAAAGGAGGTCGCGCCGGTCCGTGCCGGTGAGGAGCGCGCGCTCGGCGTTGCGGTCCGGGTAGCCGAGCTCGATGCGCATGGTGAAGCGATCGAGCTGCGATTCGGGCAGCGGGAAGGTGCCGACCTGCTCCGACGGGTTCTGCGTCGCGATGACGAAGAAAGGCTCGGGGAGCTTGCGCGTCTCGCCTTCGGCGGTGACCTGGTGCTCTTCCATCGCCTCGAGCAGCGCCGACTGCGTCTTCGGCGTGGCGCGGTTCACTTCGTCGGCGAGGATCACCTGCGCGAAGATCGGCCCGGGATGGAACTTGAACGCGCCGTTGTCGCGCTCGTACACCGACACGCCGACGATGTCGGCCGGCAGCATGTCGCTCGTGAACTGGATGCGCTGGAACTGCAGGCCGAGCGAACGGGCGAGCACGTGCGCCAGCGTCGTCTTGCCGACGCCGGGCACGTCTTCGATGAGGAGGTGGCCGCGCGCGAGCAGGCAGGCGAGCGCGAGCCGGACCTGATGTTCCTTGCCGAGGATGATGCGGCTCGCCGCTTCGACGGTGCGGTCGATCGGGCCTTGCAGCACGCTCTGCGGCTGGACCTCGGCTTTCTTCAGAAGCATCCGGGCGATTGTACCTTGATGCGATATGATGAATCGTCATGCGGACCGCCTTCCTCACGCATGCCGATTGCCTCAGGCACGACATGGGCGCCTACCATCCGGAACGGCCGGCGCGCCTCGCCGCCATCGAAGATCAATTGATCGCGTCAGGCGTCGCGCAATATCTACAGCGCTATGAGCCGCCGCTCGCCACCGAGGAGCAGCTCGCGCGCGTGCACCCGATCGAGTACGTGCGCGCGATCCAGGACGCCGCGCCGAGCGAGGGCACCGTGCAC
>DATDCR010000491.1:0-1701 GCA_036524215.1 Burkholderiales bacterium | reverse complement strand
CTCGATCCGGAGATGGCGGTTTACGCGAGCGCGCACCTCAGCGCCGCGACCGGCATGACGGCGATGGCGCGGGCGATCGAGTGCCTCTACTCGGCGCACCGCCATCCGATCTCGACCGGCCTCGCGCTGCACAGCGCGCGGCTGCTGCGCAAGGCCTTGCCGCGCTCGATCGAGGCGCCCGGCGAGCTCGAGGCGCGTGCCGACTGCCAGATGGCGGCGCTCATGTCCGGCACGGCGTCGATCAACGCCATGGTGTCCCTCGTGCATGCGATCGGCCACGTCGTCGGCGGCCGCTACGCCCTGCAGCACGGCATCTCGCATTCGATCCTGCTCGCGCCGGCGATGCGGCGCCTGTTGCCGGCGATCGGCGCGGACCAGTTTTACGCGCTCGAAGCGATGGGCGGCTCGCCGGCGGGTCTCTCCGCCGATGCAGCGGGACAACGCGCGGCGGATCTGCTGCAGGCGATGGTGGACGGCCTGCCGCTGCCGCGCCGATTGCGCGAGCTCGGCATGAAAGCGAACGAGATACCGGCCATCGCCGCGGCGACGATGAGCGACTACATGATGGCCAACCTGCCGCGCGAGATGGGCGCGGCGGAAATCGAAGAAGTGCTGCAGGCCGCGTTTTGAGCACCTCGGCGCAGGCGGTGGCGGGGTGGAGCGCCGGCTTGCGATGGCGTGACATTCCGGAGGAGCAGCGTGCGCTCGTCAGGCTTCGCACGCTCGACACCGCCGGCCTGATCCTCGCCGGCTCGCAAAGCGAAGCCGCGCCCGCGCTGCTCGCCATGGCGCGCATGCAAGGACGCAGCGTCGCCACGACCGCGCTGCTGTACGGCACGCTCGCGCACTGCCGCGACTTCGACGATACGTTCGCCGACTCGGTCGTGCATGCCGGCTCGACTGTCGTCAGCACCGCGCTCGCCGTCGGAGAAATCGCACGCGCATCGAACGAGGAAATCGCGACCGCGATCGTGATCGGCTACGAGGCCGCCGCCCGGATCGGCGCGGCGGCGGGCCGGCGCCTGCACGCGCGCGGCTTCCACGCCACTGGGGTGGTCGGCCCGTTGAGCGCTGCGCTCGTCGCCGCGCGCCTTTACAAACTGTCAGCCAGTGAAACGGCGAGCGCGATCGGCCTGGCCGCCAGCATGTCGGGCGGGCTGATGGCCTTCGTCGACGACGGCAGCTGGTCGAAGTGGCTGCACGTCGGCTGGTCGGCCCATGGCGGCGTGCTCGCATCGCAGCTCGCGGCGGGCGGATTTCGGGGCCCCGCCGGCGCGCTCGATGGCCGCTACAACCTTTTCTCGGCGTTCCTCGACGAGCCGGCACCGGATGCGCAGGCGCTCTGGGGCGATCTGGGCGAGCGCTGGGCCGGCAGCGGCGCGCATTTCAAGTATTACCCCTGCGCGCACGTGATCCAGCCCTACATCGACGCGGCGATCCGCCTTCGCGAAGCGAATGCGCTCGAGCCGGCGCGCATCGCGCGCGTCACCTGCCGCATCGCGCCGTGGGCGGTGCCGATCGTCTGCACGCCGCGCGCGCCGAAGCTGCGCCCGCAAAGCGGCATGGACGCGATCGCGAGCCTGCCCTACCAGGTCGCGGTCGCGCTCGCCGACGGGCGCGTCGGGCTCGATGCGCTCGGCGCCGCGTGCCGCCAGCGCGAGGAAATCCTGTCACTTGCCCGATGCATAGACCATGTCGTGG
>DATDCR010000490.1:0-5024 GCA_036524215.1 Burkholderiales bacterium | reverse complement strand
CTCGCGCCCCGCCGACGGCGAAGTTGGATCCGCCCGTGCTGGCCGGCATTGCCAGCGTACCGAGACGGTTGGCGACAATCTCGGACCATACGGGTCCCGGATTCGTGGTGAACTTCGACCCGAACGTTCCAGAGTCCGTCAGGCTGTCGCCAAAGTAAAGCGTGCTGCTGAAGTCTCCGGCCACGGCTGGCGTGGCGAAGGCAAGCGCGCACGCGATCGCGAGCGTCTTGCGCGGCAGGTGCCGCTTTCGACTGGTTTCCATCTCGACCCCTCTCCTTGGTGTTGTACCGGCGAGAAGGATCGGTGAACGGGGGTTCTTTATTGCCTACGCATGAGATACGGATTGCTTACGGATGCCCCTGCCTCCCTTAGAATCGGTAGCGCTCTACACGAAAAGGGACCGATGTCCTACTCGGTCGAAGGCAAGCTGGTCGTCGCGATCTCCTCGCGAGCGCTGTTCGACTTCGAGGAGGAGAACCGCGTCTTCGAGCGCGATGGCGAGGCGGCGTACATCGCGCTGCAGTACGGGCGCCTCGAGGTGCCGGCGCGCGAAGGAGTCGCGTTTCCCCTGGTGAAGAAGCTGCTCGGCTTCAATACGCCCGGCGGGCAGCGCGTCGAGGTCGTCATCCTGTCCAAGAACGATCCGGTGTCGGGGCTGCGCGTGTTCCGCTCGGCGAAGCTGGCCGGCCTGCAGATCGAGCGCGGCGTCTTCACGCGCGGCCGCTCGCCGTACCGCTACCTGGACGCGCTCAAAGCCAACCTTTTTCTCTCGGCGAACGAGGCGGACGTGATGGGCGCGCTGGAGGCGCGCTGTCCGGCGGCCCGCGTCTACCCGGAATCGGCGCAGGCGGCGAGCCGGCACGCCGGCGAGGTGCGCATCGCCTTCGACGGCGATGCGGTCCTCTTCTCGGACGAAGCCGAGCGCGTCTACCAGCGCGACGGCCTGGACGCCTTCACGCAGCACGAGACCGTGCATGCGCTGCAGCCGCTGCCGCCGGGGCCGTTCAAGCCGCTGCTGGAGGCGCTGCACCGATTGCAGAGCGAGAAGGATTCAGCGGTGAAGATCAGGACGGCGCTGGTGACGGCGAGAAGCGCGCCGGCTCACGAGCGCGCGGTGCGCACGCTCATGGAATGGAACATCGCCGTGGATGAATTGATGTTCCTCGGCGGGCTCGACAAGGGCGAGTTCCTCAAGGCCTTCGAGCCCGACTTCTACTTCGACGACCAGCGCGGCCACGTCGACTCGGCGCGGGCGTATGTCGCGGCCGGCCACGTGCCCTTCGGCGTCTCCAACCGGCGCTAGATCCGGCCTTCGGCCACGGCGTGGCAGGCCACGTCGTCGATCACGCCCGGCACTTCGCGCCTGCAGCGCTCGTTGGCATGCGGGCAGCGCGGATGGAACGCGCAGCCCGACGGCGGCGCGAGCGGGTTCGGCACCTCGCCCGCGACCGGCGTTCGCGCTTTGCCGGTCATCGACAGATCGGGCACCGCATCCAGCAGCATGCGCGTGTACGGATGACGCGGACGGGCAAAAAGCGCGGCCGCCGGCGCCAGCTCGACCAGGCGGCCGAAATACATCACGCCGACGCGATCGGCGACCTGCGACACGACGGCCAGGTTGTGCGAGATGAAGAGGTAGGTGAGGCCGAGCCGCGCCTGAAGCTCCGTCATAAGGTTGAGGATCTGCGCCTGGACCGAGACATCGAGCGCGGAGGTCGGTTCGTCGCAGACCAGGAAGTCCGGCTCGCCGGCCAGCGCGCGCGCGATCGAGATGCGCTGGCGCTGGCCGCCGGAGAATTCATGCGGGTACTTGTCGCCGTCGTCGGGTGAGAGCCCCACCTGGACGAGGAGCTCGTCGACGCGCGCGCTCGTGTGGAGAACCTTGATCGGCTCGGCCACGATGTCGCGCACGCGCCAGCGGGGATTGAGGCTCGCGTAAGGGTCCTGGAAGATCATCTGCATGCGCCGGCCGGCGAATTGCACCCGGCCCTCGGTTGGCGCGTAGAGGCCCACGATGAGGCGCGCCACGGTCGACTTGCCGCAGCCCGATTCGCCGACCAGCGCGAGCGTCTCGCCCTTGCGGATTTCCAGGCTGACACGGTCGACCGCGCGCAGGAAGCGGCGCTGCTCGCCCTCGAGGACGCGGTTGAGCCAGGGCCGCGACACATCGAAATCGCGGCTGACTTGCTCGAGCTTAAGGAGCGTCATGAAGCCAGCAGGCCGCCTGGCTGCCGCCCGCCGGCAACAGCGGCGGCCGCTCTTCGAGGCAGCGCGCAAAGCGCCGCGGGCAGCGCGGATTGAAGGCGCAGCCCGGCGGAATGGCGTTCAGGCGCGGCATCGCGCCATCGATCTGGGTGAGCCTCTTGCGCGCCCCGATCTTCGGGATCGAGCCCATCAGGCCGACCGTATAAGGATGGCGCGGCGCGTGGATCACGTCCTTCACGGCGCCGATCTCGACGATGCGGCCGGCGTACATCACCGCGACGCGTTGCGCCGTTTCGGCGATCACGCCCATGTCGTGCGTGATCAGCATGACGGCGGTGCCGTGGTCCTTCGCCAGGTGCTTGAGCAGCGCGATGATCTGCGCCTGGATCGACACGTCGAGCGCGGTCGTCGGCTCGTCGGCGATGATCAGCTCCGGCTCCGCCGCCAAGGCGAGCGCGATCACGACGCGCTGGCGCATGCCGCCCGAGAACTGGTGCGGGTAATGGTGATAGCGGGATTCCGGCGCCGGGATGCCGACTTCGCGCAGGAGCGAAAGCGCCCTCTCCCGGGCGGCCCGCGCATCCATCCGCAAATGGGTGAGGATGGTTTCCTCGAGCTGCCGGCCGATCGTGTAGAGCGGATTGAGCGAGGTCAGCGGATCCTGGAACACCATGCCGATGCGGCGGCCGCGCAGCCGCCGCAGCTCCTCGTAGGGCAGGTTATCGATGCGGCGGCCGTCGAGGCGGACTTCGCCGGCGGCGATGCGCCCGGGCGGCTCGAGCAGCCCGATGATCGCGAGGCCGGTGATCGACTTCCCGGCGCCCGATTCTCCGACCACGCCGAGCACCTCGCCCTTGCCGATCGAGAAGGAGACGCCGTCCACCGCGGTGAGGGTTCCCTTCCGGGTCGGGAACTGGACGCTCAGCGCAGAGACCTCCAGCATCAGCGCAGCTTGGGGTTGAGCGCATCGCGCAGCCAGTCGCCGACCAGATTGACCGACAGCACGAGGACGATGAGCGCGACGCCGGGGAAGAGGGTGATCCACCATTCGCCCGAGTAGAGGAATTCGTTGCCGATGCGGATCAGCGTGCCGAGCGAGGGGCGCGTCGCCGGCACGCCGACGCCGAGGAACGAGAGCGTCGCCTCGGTGATGATCGCGGTGGCGATGTGGATCGTCGCGATGACGAGCACCGGGCCGAGCACGTTGGGCAGCACGTGGGACAGCACGATGGCGAGCGGCCGCCGGCCGATGACGCGCGCCGCCTGGACGTATTCCTTCTCGCGTTCCACCATCGTCGAGCCGCGCACCGTGCGGGCGTACTGCACCCAGCCGGCGAAGCCGATGGCCAGCACGAGGACCGGGATCGCCAGCTGGTCATGGCGCTCGGGGGAGAGCGCCGCGCGCGCCACGCCGTCGATGAGCAGCGCAATCAGGATGGCGGGAAACGAGAGCTGCACGTCGGCGACGCGCATGATCACGGCATCGAGGCGGCCGCCGAAGTAGCCGGCAATCAAGCCTGAAGTCACACCGATGATCAACGAAAACAGAACAGAGGCGAGACCGACGCCGAGCGAGATGCGCGCGCCGTAGAGGATGGTGGAGAGGATGTCGCGTCCCTGGTTGTCCGTGCCCAGCGGATAGCGCAGCGCGCCTTTTTCGTCCCACGCCGGCGGCGCGAACGCATCGTTCAGGTTGAGGCCCGCCATGTCGAAGGGGTCCTGCGGGGAAAGCCAGGGCGCGAAAAACGCCCCGCCAATGCAGGCGAGCGTCAGGAGCGCGGCGACCACGGTGACCGGCGAGCGCCGGAAGCTCCAGGCGAGGTCGCTGTCCCAGAGCTTCCGCATCACCGGATTACTTTACCGTCGCGAATCTCGCCTGCGGGCGGTCGTCGAGGCTGTAGGTAATGCTGACGCTCTTCTTCATCGCCCACGGCCGCATCTGGTGGTGCAGCGGCACGTAGTACGCCTGGTCGCGCGTGCGCACGAGGCCGTCACGCAGGAGGGCGTCGCGCTTCTTGGCGTCCATCTCGACCTTCATGGCGTCGACCATCTTGTCGAGCTCCGCATCGTTGATGCGGCCCAGGTTGAAGCTGCCGTCGGCGCCGGTGGTCTTGGTGCGCACGAGCGACTGCAGCGTGTAAAGGCCGTCGAAGGTGGGCACGCCCCAGCCGAGCATGTAGGCGCTGGTGTCGAAGTTCAGGATCTTCGGGATGTAGCTCGCGAACGGCATCACGTTCAGCTTCACCTTCAGCCCGGCGCGCGCCCACATCGAGACGAGCGCCTGGCAGATCTTCTCGTCGTTGACGTAGCGGCCGTTCGGGCAGTCGAGGGTGAACTCGAAGCCGTTCGGGTAGCCCGCCTCGGCGAGCAGCTTCTTCGCGCCGGCGGCGTCGAATTTGGTCACGGTGTCGATGTCGATCGAATGGCCGTGCACGCCGGGGGCGATCATGATGCCCGCCGGGATGGAGAGCCCGCGCATCACCACCTTGCGGATCGCCTCCCGGTCGACCGCCATGTTGAGCGCGCGGCGCACGCGCACGTCCTTGAACGGGTTCTTCCCCTTCACGCTCGCGTACTTGAGCTCGTCGCCATGCTGGTCCATGCCGATGAAGATGGTGCGCACCTCGTGGCCGTCGAGAATCTTCAGGCTCGCCTCGCGGCGCAGGCGATCGACGTCCTGGGTCGGCAGGTCGGTGACGAGATCGACTTCGCCGGAAAGCAGCGCGGACACCCGCGTCGCGTCCGACTTGATCGGCGTGTAGATCACGTCGGTCACATTGCCCTCGAGCTTGCCCCACCAGTCCTTGTTCTGCGCGAAC
>DATDCR010000489.1:0-4448 GCA_036524215.1 Burkholderiales bacterium | reverse complement strand
GCAGGCGGCCACCGCGCGCAGCTTCGCCGAAGTGCGCGCGCCGATCGACGGCGTCGTCACGCGCCGCCTGGCCGAGCTCGGCGAGCTGGCTTCGCCCGGAAGAGCGCTCCTCGAGCTACACGATCCGGCGGCGCTGCGCGCGGTGGCGAGCGTGCCGCAGTTCGCGTTGCCGAAGATTGTGACTGCCACAGAAGGCGAGGTCGCCATCCCGACCCAGAACCAGACCATCCGTGCGACGCGCGTCACTGTGCTTCCCGCGGCCGACGCGCGCCTGCTCTCGACACAGGTCCGCGCGGACCTCCCGGCTGACCTTCCGGCGGGCGTGGTTCCGGGCACTGCCGCCAAGCTGCTGTTGCCCATCGGCAGCGTGAAACGGCTGGTCATGCCCCTGGCCGCGCTGGTCCGGCGCGGCGAGCTGAGCGCCGTGTACACCGTCGCCGGCGACGAGGAGCCACGCTTGCGCCAGGTGCGTGTCGGCGAGGTGACGGCCGGCGGGCTGATCGAAGTCCTCGCCGGCCTCGACGCCGGCGAACAGGTCGTCTTGCCGTGAAGCTGGGCGTCTCCGGCCGCATCGCGCGCACCTTCCTCGGCTCGCAGCTCACGCCGCTGCTTGCGATCTTCGGCCTGCTGCTCGGTCTGTTCGCCGTGCTCGTCACGCCGAAGGAAGAAGAACCGCAGATCAACGTCACGATGGCGAACGTCCTCATCCCGTTCCCGGGCGCCTCGAGCGCGGATGTGCACAACCTCGTCACCGTGCCGGCCGAGCAGGTGCTATCGCAGATCCAGGGCATCGAACATGTCTTCTCCGTGACGCGCCCGGGGCTCGCCGTGCTGACCGTGCAGTTCAAGGTGGGCGAGGACCGCATCGCCGCGCTCGTGCGGCTGCACGACACGCTGACCGCGAACAGCGACTGGCTGCCGTCGCACCTTGGCGTCGGCGAGCCGATCGTGAAGCCCAAGGGCATCGACGACGTGCCGATCGTCACGCTCACCCTGCACGGCACGCGGCCCGACACCACCGCTGCGAGCCTGGAGAAGGTGGCGCACGCCGTCGAGATCGAGCTGAAGCGCGTGCCCGGCACGCGCGAGGTGCAGACCTTCGGCGGCCCGGACGAAGTCGTGCGCGTGACGCTCGACCCGGAGCGCATGGCCGCGCACCGCGTCACCGCGACCGACATCGAGCGCGCGCTGCGCGCCGCGAACGCGTCGAACCCTTCCGGACAGCTCTTCGCCGCCAACCGCACCCTCGAGGTGCGCACCGGCGAGTTCTTCGGCGACGCCAAAGATGTCGCGCAACTCGTGGTCGGCGTGCACGAGCGCCGGCCGGTCTATCTCGGCGACGTCGCGCGCGTGAATGCCGGCGCCGACCTGCCGACGCGCTACGTCTGGCACGCGGAAGGCGCGAGCGAATATCCAGCCGTCACCATCGCCGTGTCGAAGAAGCCCGGGGAAAACGCCTCCACGGTCGCCGACGCGCTGCTCGCGCGCGCCGAGCAGCTCAAAGGCACGCTGATTCCGCACGACGTGCGCGTCGTCGTGACGCGCAACTACGGCGAGACGGCGCGCGACAAGGCGAACAAGCTGATCCAGAAGCTGCTCTTCGCCACCCTGTCGGTCGTCGCGCTGGTGTGGGCGGCGCTTGGCCGGCGCGAAGCCATCGTCGTCGGCAGCGCGGTGGTCCTCACCCTCGCCGCCACGCTCTTCGCGTCATGGGCATGGGGATTCACGCTGAATCGCGTCTCCCTCTTCGCGCTCATCTTCTCGATCGGCATCCTGGTCGACGATGCGATCGTGGTGGTCGAGAACATCCACCGCCGCTCGGCGATCGACAGCTCGCCGGCCGCCGAGATGATCCCGCTGGCGGTCGACGAGGTCGGCGGCCCGACCATCCTCGCCACGCTGACGGTCATCGCAGCGCTCCTGCCGATGGCCTTCGTCACCGGCCTCATGGGCCCGTACATGGCGCCGATTCCCATCAACTCCTCGATGGGCATGCTGCTCTCGCTCGCCATCGCGTTCGTCGTCACGCCGTGGATGGCGTTGCGCCTGCTCGCGAAGAAACATGCGCCGGCGGCGAGCGCGGACAGGCTGTCCGCAGGTCTGAGTCGCTTCTTTACCCGCGTCATCGACCCGTTCCTGCGCGGGCCGAAAGGCGCGGGCCGTCGTCGTGTGCTCGCGCTCGGCATCTTCGCCGCCATCGCCCTCTCGGTCGCGCTGGTGCCACTCAAGCTCGTCGTGCTGAAGATGCTGCCCTTCGACAACAAGAGCGAGTTCCAGGTGGTCGTCGACATGCCGACGGGCAGCGCGGTCGAAGCGACGGCGGCCACGCTGCGCGAGCTGACGGGCGAGGTGGCCAAGCTGCCGGAGGTGACGCACGTGCAGGCATACGCCGGCCTTGCCGCGCCGATCAACTTCAACGGCCTCGTGCGCCAGTACTACCTGCGCTCGGGCGGCGAGGTCGGCGACCTGCAGGTGAACCTGGCCGACAAGCACCACCGCTCGCGCAAGAGCCACGACATCGCGCAGGACGTGGCGCCGCGCTTGGCCGCGATTGCGAAGCGCCACGGCGCCGACCTCAAGGTGGTCGAGGTGCCGCCGGGACCGCCGGTGCTCTCGCCGATCGTCGCGGAGATCTACGGGCCGGACTACCGGGCGCAGATCGAGCTCGCCCACTCGGTGCGCCGCGTCTTCGAATCCACGCCGGACGTCATCGCCGTCGACGACAGCACGCTCGATGCGGCGGAGCGGATCGTGCTGCGCGTCGATGCGGCCAAGGCCGCGCTGTACGGCATTGCGGTGGCGGAGGTGGCGCGCACGGCGCGCCTCGCGCTCGCCGGCGAGGACATCACGCCGATCCACGACGGCACGAGCAAGTACGCCGTGCCGGTGCGCATGGCGCTGGCGCCCGAGCGCATGGGGCGCCTCGACGACGTGCTGAAGCTGCGCCTGCGCGGCACCGGCGAGAAAGGCCAGGCCTACGAGGTCGCGCTCGCGGAGCTCGTGCAGCCGCTGCGGTTCGCCGCCGAGCCGGTGATCTACCGCAAGGACCTGCAGCCGGTGACCTACGTCGTCGGCGATGTCGCCGGCGGCAAGGGCAAGACCGACTCGCCTCTTTACGCCATGTTCGCGATGAGGAAGAGCATCCAGGCAATCGCCACCCCGGGCGACCTGCCGCTCGAGGAGCACTTCATCGCGCAGCCCGACGAGCGCTATCGCGCCTTCGGCCTCAAGTGGGACGGCGAATGGCAGATCACCTACGAGACGTTCCGCGACATGGGCATCGCCTATGCGGTCGGCCTGATCCTCATCTACCTGCTGGTGGTGGCGCAGTTCCGCTCGTACGTGACGCCGCTCGTCATCATGGCGCCGATCCCGCTCACCATCATCGGCGTGCTGCCGGGGCATGCGGCGCTCGGCAGCCAGTTCACCGCCACGTCGATGATCGGCATGATCGCGCTCGCCGGGATCATCGTGCGCAACTCGATCCTGCTGGTGGACTTCATCCACCAGCGGCTCGACGAGGGCGCGAGCTTCGAGCAGGCGACGATCGATGCCGCCGCGACGCGGGCGAAGCCGATCGTGCTGACCGCCGTGGCCGCCATGCTAGGCGCCCTCTTCATCCTCGACGATCCGATCTTCAACGGCCTGGCGATCAGCCTGCTCTTCGGCATCCTGGTCTCGACGCTGCTGACGCTGGTCGTCATCCCGGTGCTCTATTACGCCGCCAACTGGAGACATGGACCATGGAAGTGCGACTGGAAGTCGAAAACGTAAAATGCGGCGGCTGCGCGCGCTCGATCCAGAAGGCACTGCTCGCCGATGCGCGCATCGAGCGGGTGTGCGTCGATAGCGAGACCGGTGTCGTGGTAGTCGAATCCCACGCGGATGTCCGCGCGGACGTGGCGAGCGCGCTGGCGAAGCTCGGCTATCCGGAACGAGGCTCGGTGGAAGGGCTCAAGGCCGCCGCCGCGGCGGCGAAGTCGTTCGTCAGCTGCGCGGTCGGGCGGCTCTCGACTGACTAGAATGCCGGCACCATCGCACGCCCGATCCGCCTCGCCTTTCTGACCGTCGCGCTGCTTGCAGCGGCGCCGGCCTTTGCCGCCGACGCTTCGGGCGTGCCATGGTGGATATGGCCGATCGGTCTCTTCGCCTTCACCTTCCTGCTCGGCATCGTCGCCGTGGTGGCGGGAGTCGGCGGCGGCGTGTTGTTCGTGCCGCTGGTGGGAAGCTTCTTTCCCTTTCACCTCGACTTCGTGCGCGGCGCGGGGCTCGTGCTCGCGCTCGCCGGCACGCTCGCCGCAGCGCCGGTCCTGCTGCGCTCCGGCCTCGCCAACCTTCGCCTCGTCATGCCGCTCGCGCTCGCCGGGTCGGTCTTCTCGTTTGCCGGCGCGGTCATCGGCCTTGCGCTGCCGACCAACGTCGTGCAGACCGCGCTCGGCGCGACGATC
>DATDCR010000488.1:0-14240 GCA_036524215.1 Burkholderiales bacterium | reverse complement strand
GCTCACGCCGGTGCACTACAAGGGCGGCGGCCCGGCGCTGCAGGACCTGATGGGCGGGCAAATCCCGGTCAGCGTGAATCCGATCGGCGAGATCCTGCCGCAGATCAGGAGCGGCAAGGTGCGCGTGCTCGCCGTGACGAGCCAGCAGCGCTCCCGCTTCCTGCCCGACGCGCCGACGATGGCCGAGTCGGGCTTTCCGCGCATCGTGCTCGCGCCCTGGCTCGGCTTCTTCGCGCCGGCGAAGACGCCGCAGGACGTGGTGAAGCGGCTCTCGAACGGCATCAACGACGCCGCGCAGCACGGCGAAGCGCAGCAGAGCTTCCACAAGTTCGGCATGGAGCCCGCAGCGCTGACGCCGATCGGCTTCGCCTCGGTGCTGAAGCACGACCTCGACGCCTGGGCGCCGGTGGTCAAGGCCTCCGGGTTCACTGCGGAGGATTGACGCCGGCCGACCGCGGCATTTAGGCTGCAGTGGGGCTGTCGTCAATCTTTGGGGGGATTATGAAGAGCTATTGGGGAAAGGCCGTCTGTCGTCTGCTCGTCGCGCTGATGGTCTGGGCGCCGCTGCAGAGCGCAACCGCGGGAATGATCGCGACCGATGGCGTCGCCGGTGCGCAGCAGGAGCGCGCGCAGGTGGCGAAGGCGCTGGAAGGATTGGGCGTGGAAGCGACCGCAGCGCAGGCGCGCGCCGCGTCGCTGACGGACGAGGAAGCGCGCACGCTCGCGGCGCAGGTGCAGAGCGCGCCCGCGGGCGGCGTGTACGGCGAGGGCATCGTGTTCATCCTCCTCGTCCTCGCCATCGCCTACGCCTGGTACAAGCACTACATCGACGTCTGAGCGGCGAGCGCCGCTAGAAGATGAAGCGCAGCCCGAGCGTGAAGAAGCGGCGCTCGGGCTCCGCTTTCTGCTCGCCGAGGGTCGCGTCGACCTGGAAGCGGTTCGGAATCACCCAGTAGCGCAAGCCGTAGTGCAGCGTCGGCTTGTCGCCGCGCTGGCCGAAGGTCTCCAGGATTCCATACACGCGCGGCGCCGCGAGCAGCGCCTCGAGCCCGATGCCGCCGGTCACGCCGACGCCGCTCAGCGTGCCGAGGTTCGTGTGGACCACGGCGCGATCGTCGAGGAAGGAAAAGCTGGCGATCCCGTTGAGGTACGCGTCGCCGCCGAACGAGCCGATCGACGCGGCGAAGCCCATGCCGTTGGTCTGCAGCTCCTTCAGCAGGACTTTCGCCTGGAAGATGGTGTTGCGCTCGTCCTCGATGCGATTGCGAGCAATTGTCAATTCGGCGCCGAACGGATTGCACGCCGGCAGGAACCAGAACTCCGAGCCTGAATAGGCGCGCTGTTCCTTGTAGAACGTCTCGATCTGGCAGTGGCCGCGGTCAACGACGCGCGCATCGTCGGTGACGAAGGGACGCGCCGCCCACGCGGGGAGAACAAAAAACAGCAGCCCCAACTGCAAGCTTGCAGTCAGCCTGGCACACCCCTTTCTGTGTAATCTGCTCGCCATTTCTTTGATTTTAGGGGGCTTGTTTGCTCGGCCGGGCCGTGGTTTCGCTATTGCTCGCCATGCTTCTCGTTGCCGGTTGCGGCAAGGACGAGGCGCAGAAGCGAGGCGCGACCGGCAGCACGGCGAAAGCCGCCGGCAACGCAGTGCAGCTTGGCGAGCCTTCGCGCAAGTTTCTCGTCATCGAGCCGGTCGCTTCGAGCGATAACCCGCAGGAGCGCAGTTACTTCGGCCGCACTGCATTTCGTCCCAAGGCGCTTTCCGCTGTGACGGCGCCTTTCACGGGCCGGGTGACTTCGATCGCGGCCGAGCCCGGTCAGCGGGTCAAGAGCGGCACCACGCTCTTCACCATCGAGAGCGCAGACGTGCTCGGCCTGCGCACAACGCTTGCCCAGGCACGCCTCAAAGTGAAGCTCGCCGAGGAAGTGCTCGCGCGCCAGAACGAAATGGTGAAGCGCGGCGTGGGACTGGAGGTCGAGCGCTTCGAGGCGGAGATGAAAGCGCGCGAAGCGCGCGGCGAGCTCGAGCGCGCGGAGCGCAATGCCGCGCTCGCCGGCGGTGGCGAAGGCACGCGCGTCAACGTGCGCTCGCCTGTCGACGGCGTGGTGGTGTCCGTGAAGGCTGCGCCGGGCGCGATGGTGCAGCCGGGCGGCGAACCCCTCGTCGAGATCGGCAACCCGAATGGCCTCTGGGTCGTGGCCGACGTGCCCGAGGGGGAAGTGACGCAGATTGCGAAGGCGACCAAGGCGCAGGTCGTCATCTCGGCCTTGAACCTGGTGGTGCCCGGCCGCATTGCCGGGATCGCGCCGCGCAGCGACGCCGAGACGCGGCGCACGCCCATCTACGTGGCTCTCGAGCGCGCGCCTGAAGAGCTGCGCGCCGGCCTGCTCGTGCGGGTGAACGTATTCGCGCCCAATACCGACGGCGAGATCTGGCTCCCGGTCACGGCCGTGCTGCTGAAGAACGGCAGCCGCCGCATCGTCTACACCGAGGACAGCAGCGGCCGCTTCATCGCCCGCGATATCGAGGTGGGCGACGAGCGTGGCGGGCGCGTTCGCATCCTCAAGGGGCTGCGCCCGGGCGAGAGGGTGGTCATGCGCGGCGCGCTGCTCGTCGACCGCGAAGCCGAGCAGCTCCTTTAGACCCATGCTCGACAAGCTGATCGAGACCTGCGTGCATCGGCGCGTGGCCGCGCTGCTGGCCATTGCCATCGTCGCGGCCTTCGGCGTACGCGCCTACCTCAACACGCCGATCGAGGCGTTCCCCGACGTGACCAATGCGCAGGTGACCGTCATCGCGCAGATGCCGGGATACGCCCCGGAAGAGGTCGAGCGCAGCGTGACCGTGCCGCTCGAGCGCGCGCTGAACGGCACGCCGCGCACCATCCAGCTGCGCAGCGAGAGCCTCTTCGGCCTTTCGCTGGTCACGCTCACGTTCGACGACGACGCCGACGCGTTCACTTCACGCATGCAGGTTGCCCAGCGCATCGCCGCCGCAGTGGGCGACCTGCCGGAGGGCGTGGTGCCGGAGCTCGCGCCGGAGGCGACGCCGCTCGGCGAGGTCTACCAGTTCCGCATGGTGAGCGACCAGCACGATCTCTACCAGCAGCGCGGCGAGCTGCAATGGACCGTGAGCCGCGTGCTCAAGCAGGTGCCCGGGGTCGCCGACGTCGTTTGCTTCGGCGGCTATCTGAAGGAAGTCCACGTGCGCGCCTATCCGGACCGGCTGCGCGCGCACGGCATCTCGGTGACCGAGCTCGGCGATGCGCTTGCCAAGACCAACGTCAACGTCGGCGGCGGCTTCCTGCGCCACGGCGACCAGGAGCTGACGGTCCGCGGCATCGGCTACATCAACTCCGTCGACGACATCCGCCGCACGGTGCTCAAGACGCGCGACGCTACGCCGGTCACCGTGGGCGACGTGGCCGAGATCGTCATGTCGAACACGCCGCGCCGCGGCGCCGTCGGCTACAACGAGGAGAAGGAGGCGGTCGAAGGCTTCGTCCTCATGCGGCGCGGCGAGAACCCCTCGCGCGTGCTCGAAGGCGTGCACAGGAAGATCGCCGAGCTGAACGACAAGATCCTGCCGCGCGGCATGCGCATCGAGCCGTTCTACGACCGCACGCTGCTCGTCGGCAACACGCTGCACACGGTGAACGAGAACCTGCTGCACGGCTTCCTCCTGGTGGTCGCCGTGGCGTGGCTCTTCTTCCGCAGCATCGCCGGCTCGCTGATCGTCGCGGCCGTGATCCCGCTCGCGCTCCTCGGTGCCTTCCTCGGCCTTTATGCGCTCAAGCTGCCGGCCAACCTGATCTCCATGGGCGCGATCGATTTCGGCATCCTGGTCGACGGCGCCGTAGTGCTGGTGGAAAACGTGCTGCACGCCGTCCAGCACGAGCGGCCCGAGCGGCGCCGCGACATCCTGCACCTCATCATCCGCTCGGCGGAGCAGGTGGCGCGGCCGACGCTCTTCGCCATGCTGATCATCATCGCCGCGCTGGTCCCGGTGTTCACGCTCGAGCAGGTGGAAGGGCGCATCTTCCGGCCGCTGGCGCTGACCTACTCCTTTGCCCTCGTCGCGGCGCTCATCCTGGCGCTCACGCTCGTCCCGGCGCTCTGTGCCGTCGCGTTCACGCGCGGACGCAGCTTCTCCGAGCCGCGCTGGCTCGACGCGGCGCGTGCGCGCTATCGGGGCTGGCTGGCACGCGCGCTTGCGCGTCGCCGCCTCGCCGCCGCGCTCGCCGCGGCGTTTCTCCTTGTGACGGTGGGCCTGGGCACGCGCCTGGGCACCGAATTCCTGCCGGAGCTGGACGAAGGCGACTTCGTGGTTTTCGTCGAGATGCCGCCTTCCATCGCCCAGGAGGCCGCGCAGACGATGCTGGTCGAGGTTCGCCGGCGCATCCTGACCTTTCCGGAGGTGAGCAAGGTCCTTTCGGAGAACGGTCGGCCCGAGGACGGCACCGACAACGAGAATCCGAACATGAGCGAGACGTTCGTGCGCCTCAAGCCACGGGATCAGTGGCGGGCCGGCTACACGAAGGAGCGGCTCGCCGACGAGGTGCGCGAGCTGCTGATGGAAATCCCCGGCGTGCGCTACAACATCTCGCAGCCGATCAAGGACAACGTCGAGGAGGCGGTCGCCGGCGTGCGCGGAAAAGTCGTGCTCAAGGTCTTCGGCACGGACACGAAGGTCATGCGCGACACGCTCGAGCAGGCGCGGCTCAAGCTGGCCTCGGTGCCCGGCGTGGTCGACCTGGGCCTGTATCGCGATGCCAGCGTGCCGCAGCTCCAGGTGCGGCTCGACCGGGAAGCGGTCGCTCGTGCCGGCATGACCATCGCAGGCGTGAACGAGTTCATCGGCACCGCGCTCGCCGGCAAGGTGGCCACGACGTTCTGGGAAGGCGAGCGCCCGGTGCCGGTGCGGCTCATGCTGCCGGTCGCCGTGCGCGACAACGATGTGGCGATCGGCGAGCTTGCCGTGCCGCGGCCCGGCGGCGGCAGCGTGCCGCTGCGCGAGCTCGCCCAGGTGGAAGTGCAGAGCGGCGCGGCGAATATCTATCGCGAGTCGAACAGCCGCTATCTCGCGCTCAAGTTCAACGTCGAGGGCCGCGACATGGGTTCGGTCGTCGACGACGCCATCGCGACCGTCGGCGACGGCGTCAAGGTGCCCGACGGCTACTACCTGCAGTGGGGCGGCGAGTTCGAGAACCAGCAGCGCGCGATCCGGCGGCTGGAGATCATCGTGCCGGTGGCGCTCGCCGCGGTGCTCGCGCTCCTTTACAGCGCCATCCAGTCCGGCCGGGCGGCCGGGGCGATCCTGCTCTGCGCCCCCTTCGCGCTCACCGGCGGCGTCTTCGCGCTGAAGCTCGGCGGCATGCCGCTCTCGGTGAGCGCCGTGGTCGGATTCATTGCGCTCCTCGGACAGGTGTCGCTCCTCGGCTTGCTCCAGGTCAGCGCGATCGAGAATCGCCGCAGCCTGGGCGCGAGCCTCGCGGAGGCGATCGTCGAGGGCAGCACGGAGAAGATGCGCGCCGTGCTGATGGCGGCCCTGCTGGCCCTGTTCGGACTTCTGCCGATGGCGCTCTCCACGGGGATCGGCAGCGAGACGCAGCGTCCGTTCGCGCTCGTGATCGTGGGCGGCATGGTGACCACCCTCATCATCACGCTCTTCGTTCTTCCGGGGATCTACCACATGCTCGCCCCGGAGCGCTACAGCACGCCGGAGGCCGAAGACGAAGCGGCTTAGCGCACTCGTGCTCGCCGCCCTGGTCACGCCTGCGCCCGCCCAGGTCCCGGCGCAGGTCAGCCTCGGCGAGCTCCTGCGCCTCGTCGAGCGCAGCCCCCGCGTCGCGGTGTCGCAGCGCGAGGCCGACATGGCGCGGGCCGAGCGGGCCGCAGCGGGCGCCTTGCCCAATCCGACGCTGTCGCTCGGCCGCTCGACGCCCGGCGGCGGCGATCGCACGATCTTCGACGCCAGCTCGCAGCAGCAGGCGACCGTGGAGCTGCCGGTGCCGATCTTCGGGCAGCGGGGCGCGCGCGTGCGTGCGGCAGACCTCCAGGTCGGGCGCGCCGAATCCCAGGTCAAGCTCACCATCGCCGAGACGAAACGCCTCGCCGGCCTGGAGTTCGTCAAGCTGGTCGCGGCGCAGGAGCAGCTCGCCGCGCGCCGCGCCGCCCTCGGCGATGTAGAGCGCATTCATGGCCTGGTCGCCGGCCGGCAGGAGAGCGGCATGGCGAGCCGCTACGACCTCGCCCGCGCCGACGCCGAGCTGTCCCTCGCGCACCTCGGCCTGCAACGCGCGGCAAGCGAAGTCAACGAGCATGCGGCAGCCATCGGCGCCCTGGTCGACACGCCGAGGTGGCGGCCGGAACCGATAGGCTCGCTCGCCAACCTGAATGCCGAGCTCGGCGAAGTCGACGCCGACCTCGCGGCCAACCCGGCGCTCGGCGCCGCGCGGAACGAAAGCGCCGCCGCCGAGGCACGCATCGAAGTGGCGCGCCGCGAGCGTTTCCCAGTGCCGGCCGTGCAGCTCGGGCGCACCTGGACGAGCGGCCCGTTCGGCGCCGCCAACTTCGTCGGCCTGACGAGCGAGATCCCGATCCTCGATTCGCGCCGCGCGCAGGAGGACCGCGCGCGCGCCGAATACGGCGCAAGCCGCGAGCGCGAGCGCATGCTGAATGCCTCGCTGCAATCCGAATGGCAGAAGCAGCGCGACGCGCTCGCGCTGCGGCGCGAGGCATTTGCGCGCTTCGAGCGCGAGGTCTTCGAGCGCCAGTCGAGCTTCCTCGAAATGGCGGAGAGCGCGTATCGCCTCGGCCGGGGCACGCTGTTCGAGCTTCTCGATGCGCGTCGCACGCACCTCGAGGCGACGCTCGCGCGCATCGAGCTTCTTTCCTCCATCGTCGAAGCGCAGCTCGAGCTGCGCGCGCTTTCAGGCCGCCTTTAGCGCCTAGCTTGCGCCGGTTTGTGGCGCCGCTTGCGCGCGTTTGTAGCGGCGCTTGCTGCAACCTTTCAAGCGGTTTTTCCGGTTTCTTCGCTGCTACGATGCGCGCCTTTTCAACGGCGCCTATCGGATGCTTCGTGCGGTTGCGTTCCTTTTCTGCTTGCTCGCGTGCGGCGTTGCCGCGGCGCGCGATCTGACGCTGGCCGAAGCGCAATCGCTCCTCGCCCGCAATAACCGCGAGCTGCAGGCGGCGCGGCGCCTGATCGAATCGGCCGACGCGCAGCAGCTCATCGCCGGCGCGCGGCCGAACGCCACCCTGTCGCTCAACAGCTCGTCGATCGGCAGCGGCGGCCGGCCGGACAACGTGCTGCGCATCGACCAGCCTTTCGAGCGCGGCAACAAGCGCGGCCTGCGGCTCGAGGCCGCGTCGGGACTGCAGCGCGCCGCGCAGAACGATCTGCTGGACGTGCTTCGCCAGCAGCGCGCGCTTCTCGAGGGCGCGTACTTCGATCTCAAGCAGGCCGAAGAGCGCGCGCAGGTGCTCGCCGAGACGGCGCAGCTCTTCTACGGGACGCTGTCGGCCGCGCAACGCCGGCTGAGCGCGGGCGACCTCGCGCCGGCCGACGTGGCGAAAGTACAGGTGGACTACGAGCGCTCGCAGAACGATGCGCGTGGCGCGCAGGCGGAGCTCGCGCGCGCGCAGCTCGCGCTGGGGTATCTCATCGCCGCGGAAAGCGAAGCGACGGAGCTCCACGCCATCGATCCATGGCCGGCCATCGAACGTGCGGACCCCGCCGCAGTGGCGCGAGCGATCGATGCCCGGCCGGACGTCGTCGCGGCGCAGGCGCGCATCCAGGCGGCGGAAAAGCTGCGCGACCTGGCTCGCGCGCAGCGTACTCGTGACGTAACGCTCGGCGCGCAATACGAGCGCGCCCCCGGCGGCGTGCCGATGAGCTCGATCGGCGTCGGCATCGCCGTGCCGATCTTCACCGGCTACGACTTTTCCGGCGACATCCAGAAGGCGGAAGTCGACCGGTATGCCGCGATGGATGCGCTGGCGCGCACCCGCGCCGTGGCCGGCAACGACCTGCGCCGCGCTGCCGGCGACCTCAATGCCGCCGCCGATCGGCTGGACCGCTTCGACGCCTCGCTCCTGGGCGCGGCGAACCGCAGTGCGGAGGCATCCGAATTCGCCTTCCGGCGCGGCGCGATCTCGGTCCTCGAAGTCCTCGATGCCCGGCGCACCTTGCGTGCGGTGCGGCTCGAGCTCGTCGCCGCCCGCGATGACTACGCCAAGGCGCTTGCCGCCTGGCGTGCCGCGCAGGCCACCGTGCAATCCCTGGAGCAGCGATGAACTATCTTGCCTTCGCTTTGGCCTTTTTCGTTCTCGCCGGCTGCGCCGAGAAGGAAAAGGAACCCGCGGAAGCCTTCACCGTCGAGCAGCACACGGCAGTCGTGTTCAAGCCCGGCAGCCCGCAGATCGCGGCGATTACCTCGGCGCCCATCGAGCCGCGGCAGGAAATGATGCTGCGCTTCAACGGCCGCCTGGTGTGGAACGAGGAGCGCACCGTGCGCGTCTTCGCGCCGTTTGCCGGGCGGGTGACCTCCATCGGGGTGCGGCCCGGGGATGCCGTGAAGGCGGGGCAGACGCTTGCGGTCCTCGCCGCGCCGGAGCTCGGCATGGCGCAGGCGGAAGCGCGCAAGGCCGAACAGGACTTCGCGCTCGCCCAGAAGAGCCTTTCGCGGGTCGGCGAGCTCTACAAGGCAGGCGTCACGCCGGCGAAGGACCTGCAGGCCGCCGAGGCGGACGTCGCGCGCAGCGGCGCCGAACGCAGCCGCACGCTGGCGAAGCTCAAGCTCTACGGCAAGGACGACATCGTCGACCAGACGCTCCAGCTCAGGACGCCGATCAGCGGCGTGGTGGTCGAGCGCAACCTGAATCCCGGCCAGGAGATCCGGCCCGATCAGGGCGACAAGGCGCTGTTCGTCGTTTCCGACCCGAAGAAGCTGTGGTTCCTGCTCGACGTGAGCGAGAAGGACATTGCCCGGGTCAGGCGCGGCACGTCGGTCATGCTCGCGACGACTTCGCTCGGCGATGAGCGGGTGAAAGGCCGCATCGCTCACGTCGCCGAGCTCGTCGATCCGCAGACGCGCGCCGTGAAGGTTCGCGGAACGGTGGAAGCGAGCGACGAGCGCCTGAAGGCGGAGATGTACGTGGTCGCCGAGCTCCATGTGCCGGCGCCCGGCGGCTTCCTCGTGCCGGCGCGCGCGGTCTACCTGAAAGGCGAGCAGCACTACGTGTTCATCGATCTTGGCAACGGACGCTACGAGCGCCGCGGCGTCGAGCCTGGTCCGCTCGCCGACGGACAACAGGTGGTCGTCGGCGGCCTTGCGGCGACCGACAAGGTGGTCGTGGACGGCAGCCTGCTGCTCGAGCGCCTGCTCGCCTCGAAGGACTGATCGGTGATCGGCTCATGATCCGGCGGGTCGTCGCCTTCGCGCTTTACCAGCCGCTCTTCATCGTTCTCGGCGTCATCGTCTTCATCGGCGGGGGGCTGTGGGCGTTCAAGAACCTGCCGGTCGAGGCATTCCCCGACGTGACCGACACGCAGGCCACCGTGATCGCGCTCTACCCCGGCCGCGCGGCCGAGGAAGTCGAGAAGCAGGTGACGATACCCCTCGAGGTCGGCCTTTCCGGCCTGCCCGGCGCGGTGCGCATGTTCTCGCATACGCAGTTCGGCCTTTCCTTCGTCATCGTCACCTTCAACGACACGGTCAACGGCTACTTCGCGCGCCAGCAGGCGGTCGAGCGTCTGACCTCGCTCGACCTGCCCGAAGGCGTGCAGGCCGAGCTCGCGCCGTTCTCCACCGCCATCGGCGAGATCTACCGCTACCGCATCAAGGGCGAGGGACTCGGCCCGCGCGAGCTGCGCACCTATCAGGACTGGGTCGTCACGCGGCGCCTGCGCCTCGTGCCGGGGGTGGCGGATGTCGTGAGCCTCGGCGGCCTCGTCAAGCAATACGAGGTGCGCCCGGACCTCGCGCGCTTGCGTGACTACAAGATCACGCTGGCGCAGCTATCGCAGGCCATCCAGCGCGGCAATGCGAACGCGGGCGGCAGCTATGTCGAGCAGGGCCGCCAGCAATACCTGATCCGCGGCATCGGCCTGTTCCAGGGGGCCGAGGACATCGAGAACGTCGTGATCGACCAGCGGGGCGGCACGCCGATTCTCGTCAAGAACGTGGCGAAGGTCGCATTGGGCTCGGTGCCGCGCCAGGGCATCGCCGGCCAGGACGACGATGACGACGTGGTCACCGGGGTCGTGCTCATGCGCCGGGGCGAGAACCCCTCGGAAGTGCTGAAGCTCGTGCGGGCGAAGATCGAGGAGCTGAACTCCACCGGCCTGCCGAGCGGGGTGAAGGTGGTGCCGATCTACGACCGCACCTGGCTCATCGGCAAGACGCTCACCACGGTGTTCGGCAACCTCGTCGAAGGCGCGCTGCTGGTATCGCTTGTCCTGTGGCTCTTTCTCGGCAACCTGCGCGCGGCGGCCATCGTCGCCGTGACGATCCCGCTGGCGCTGCTCGCCACGTTCCTCGGCCTGACCTGGATCGGCATTCCGGCCAACCTGCTTTCGCTCGGCGCGATGGACTTCGGCATCATCGTCGACGGCGCGGTGATCGTGGTCGAGAACGTCTTTCGCCGGCTCACCCTGGAGACGCACGCGCATCACGCGCTCGACGACAAGAGCCGCAAGAACGCAATCCTCCAGGCCGCGGTCGAGGTCGGCCGGCCCACGCTTTTCTCGATGCTGATCATCATCGCGGCGCACATTCCGATCTTCACGCTGCAGCGCCACGAGGGCCGCATCTTCGCGCCGATGGCTTACTCGGTGGTGTCTGCGCTGGTCGGGGCGCTGATCCTGTCGCTCACGCTGGTGCCGCTGCTGTGCTCGGTACTGCTGAAGAAGAACCTGCCGGAGGAAGAGAACTTCATCGTGCGCGCGGCGCACCGCGCGTACGCGCCGGCCCTTGCCTGGGCTTTGGATCATTCGAAATTCGTCCTTGCAGCGGCGCTCGTCGCCCTGGCGGCGAGCCTCGCCATCGTGCCGCGCCTGGGGACCGAATTCCTGCCCGAGCTGAACGAAGGCTCCATCTGGGTCAACGTGTTCCTGCCGACCAGCGTCTCGGTGTCCGAGGCGCAGGAGCTGAGCCGTCGCATCCGTGCCGCCATCCGCAAGTCGCCCGAGGTGACGAGCGTCACCTCGAAGTCGGGACGCCCTGAAGACGGCACCGATCCGAAGCTCATCAACATGGCGGAGTTCCTGGTCGACGTGAAGCCGGACAAGGAGTGGCGCAAGGGCATGACGAAGGCGAAGCTGCTGGCCGAGATGGACGCCGAGATCAGCAAGATCCCGGGCATCGACCCGTCGTTCTCGCAGCCGATCCGCGACAACGTGCTCGAGTCGATCTCGCAGATCGACGGCCAGATCGTCATCAAGGTGTTCGGCGACGACCTCGACGTCCTGAAGGAGAACGCCGTCAAGGTCCTGCAGCAGGTGCAGACCGTGCCCGGGGTGGCGCGCGCCTTCGTCGACCGCCTGGGCGAGCTGCCGCAGATCCAGGTTCGCGTCGATCGGGCGCGCGCGGCGCGCTACGGGCTCAACGTCGCCGACGTGCAGGACGTGATCGAGAGCGCGCTCGGCGGCAAGGCGGTGACCCAGGTCTGGGAGGGCGAACAGCGCTTCGGCGTGGCGGTGCGCCTGGAGGAGGACGAGCGCAAGCTCACCCGCATGCAGGATCTCCTGATCGCGACGCCGAGCGGGGCGTACGTGCCGCTTTCCGAGGTGGCGACGTTCCGCACGGTCGGCGGCCTGATGAACATCGCGCGCGAGGACGGCAAGCGCGTCTTCGCCATCGGCGTGTTCATCCAGGGCCGCGACATGGGCAGCGTGGTGGCCGACATGCAGGGCCGTGTCGGCCAGAACGTGAAGCTGCCGGAAGGCTACCGTGTCACCTGGTCGGGCGAGTTCGAGAACCAGGAGCGCGCGATGAACCGCCTCGCCGTCATCGTGCCGATCTCGATCCTGATCATCTTCCTGCTGCTGTTCGACGCCTTCAAGTCGTTCACGAGCGCGCTTGTCATCATCGCCAATATTCCGTTTTCCGTGATCGGCGGCATCCTCGCGCTGTGGATCACCGGCATCTATCTCTCCGTGTCGGCGGCGATCGGCTTCATCGCGCTGTTCGGCCAAGCGGTGCTGAACGGCGTGGTGATGGTGACGCTCTTCAACCAGCTGCGCAGCCAGGGCGCCTCGCTCGTCTCCGCGGTGACCGACGGCGCGATGACGCGGCTTCGCACGGTGATGATGACGGCGCTCCTCGCCAGCCTCGGCCTCCTGCCGATGGCGCTTTCGCACGGCATCGGCGCCGAGACGCAGCGGCCGCTCGCGGTGGTCGTCATCGGCGGCCTGGTCACGGCGACGCTGCTCGTGCTCTTCGTCCTGCCGGTGCTCTACGTGGTCGTGTCCCGCCGCTTCGGCGACATCGCCGGGAGCGAGGAATGAGCCCCTTCACTTCAGCCAGTACTGGCCCCGCAGTTCGAGGAAGTTGATGCCCGGGTTGGGATTGCGCATGCCGCCGTTCGAGAGGTGCTGCAGCCTGAGCGAGAGGTCGTAGCCCTCGAAGCGGTAGCCGACGGCGAGATGGTCGCCGAACTGGAAGCGGGTGCTGAACCCGAGGTCGCTGTTGATGTGCGAATCGGAAAGCACGTGAAAGCCGATCGCGGCCTCATAGAAGACGCCGTGGTCGGCGCCCGCATAGCGAAACACCGGCGTCAGGCCGACATCGTGCACCGTGCCGAGGTCGCTGTGCCAGCCGCCGGCGGAGAGATCCCAGTAAAGACGCCAGCGCGTGGCGGCGAGCCAGTCGGCGTGCGCGTGCCATTGCAGGCCGAGGCGCCAGAGATCCACGTCGCGCGTGCCCCTGCCGGTTTCCGCGGACACGCCGTCGACGGCGCCGGCTGAAGCCGCATACGCGAAAAGCGCGGCGGCGAAAATTTTCTTCATGTTCTGTGAATATCATAGCGGATGGCTCAATACGTCTACACGATGCGGCGCGTAAGCAAGGTCGTGCCGCCCAAGCGCACGATTCTCAAGAACATCTCGCTCAATTTCTTCCCCGGCGCCAAGATCGGCGTGCTAGGGCTGAACGGCTCCGGCAAGTCCTCGCTCCTGAAGATCATGGCCGGCGTCGACGATCACTACGAGGGCGAGGTGATCCGCATGCCGAACATCAAGGTCGGCTTCCTCGAGCAGGAGCCGCGCCTGCCGCCGAGCAAGACGGTAAGGGAGGCGGTCGAGGAAGCGCAGGGCGACCTCGCCGCGGCGAAGAAGCGCCTGGACGAGATCTACGCTGCCTATGCCGAGCCCGACGCCGACTTCGACAAGCTCGCCGAGGAGCAGGGAAAGCTCGAGGCGATGATCAATGCCGGCGGCGCGAACGAGCTCGAGGTCGCCGCCGACGCGCTGCGCCTGCCGCCCTGGGAGCAGAAGGTGGATGTCCTCTCCGGCGGCGAGAAGCGCCGCGTGGCGCTGTGCCGGCTGCTCTTGTCGAAGCCGGATCTGCTCTTGCTGGATGAGCCCACCAACCACCTCGACGCCGAGAGCGTGGAGTGGCTCGAGCAGTTCCTGCAGCGCTTCCCCGGCACGGTGGTTGCGGTCACGCACGACAGATATTTCTTGGATAACGCCGCTGGATGGATCCTCGAGCTCGACCGCGGCTACGGCATCCCCTGGGAAGGCAACTACTCGAGCTGGCTCGAGCAGAAGGAAAAGCGCCTCGAAGTCGAGGCGAGCCAGGAGGCGGCGCGCATCAAGGCGATGAAGGCCGAGCTCGAGTGGGTGCGGCAGAACCCCAAGGGCCGCCAGGCGAAGTCCAAGGCGCGCCTCGCGCGATTCGAGGAGCTCTCGCAGTACGAGCACCAGGAGCGCAACGAAACCCAGGAGATCTTCATCCCGGTCGCCGAGCGCCTCGGCAACGAGGTGATCGAGTTCAAGAACGTGTCCAAGGGCTACGGCGAGCGGCTGCTGATGGACAAGCTCTCGTTCCAGGTCCCGCCCGGCGCCATCGTGGGCATCATCGGTCCGAACGGCGCGGGCAAGTCGACGCTTTTTCGCATGATCACCGGCAAAGAGAAGCCCGATTCGGGCTCGATCGCGGTCGGCAAGACGGTGAAGATGGCCTTCGTCGACCAGTCGCGCGAGGCGCTGAGCAACGAAAAGACCGTGTTCG
>DATDCR010000487.1:0-13875 GCA_036524215.1 Burkholderiales bacterium | reverse complement strand
GGAATCGGCGAGACCTCGAAGGGCAAGGCCCTCGTGGACGCGAAGGGCATGACGCTCTACATCTTCGACCGCGACAGCGCCGGCAAGTCGAGCTGCAGCGGCCAGTGCATCACGTACTGGCCGGCCTTTGCGCCGGGGACCGGCGCGCAGGCCGCGGGCGATTGGACCATCATCACGCGCGGTGACGGTGCGCGGCAGTGGGCCTACAAAGGCAAGCCGCTGTACCTGTGGAAGGACGACAAGAAGCCCGGCGACGCGACCGGCGACGGCGTCAACAACGTCTGGCACATCGCTCGCCCTTAGCGCGCCTCTTGCGCTCGTCGATTCCCTAGCGCGGCAGCGCAGGCACCCCTGATAGGGCGTAGAACTGCACCGACTGCACGCGGCCCTTCACCGGCGCCTCGTGCAGCACCTGCCCGGCGAGGTCGACCCCCGCGACTTCGGCGGCGCGGCGCGACAGGATGAGCGGGCACGCGTAGTCCTTCGTCAGGCTCTCCAGGCGCGCGGTCGTATTCACGGTGTCGCCGATCGCCGTGATGATCTGGGAGCGCGGCGGCCCCATCGCGCCGACGATCGCCTCGCTGTAGTGGATGCCGATGCCGATCTGCAGCGGCTGCGGCAGCTCGTCCTTGAGCTGGCGGTTGAGCTGCTCGAGGCGCGCGAGCATCTCGCGCGCGCCGCGCAGCGCGTCGGCCGGGCCGCTCGCCGGATCCTCGGCGTGCAGGCCGTAGAGCGCCATCAGCCCGTCGCCGGTGAACTGCGAGTAGTGGCCGCGCGTCGCCTCGAGCGATTCCTTCATCTGGTGGAAGAAGCGGTTCAGGATGAAGAGCACGTCGTAGGGCAGCTTCGCCTCGCCCAGCGTGGTCGAGCCGCGCAGGTCGACGAACATCACCGTGATCAGCCGCTCGCTGCCTTCGAGCCCGCCGCGCACGAAGCCGTCGGCCGCGCCCGCCTCCGCGGCAAGGAGCGGCGTCACGTGGCAGTCGGCGACCGGCCGCAACTGGCAGGCGAGCCGCATGCCGGGGAGCGCGCCGATGCGCGCGAGCGCTCTTGCCTCGAGCTCGCCAGGCGGGTGCAGCGTCTCCTGCCCGCGCGTCACCTGCACGCGGCAGGTGGTGCAGCGCCCGCGGCCGCCGCACACCGAGGCGTGCGGAATGCCGTGGTCGTGCAGCGTCTCGAGCACGGTAGCGCCCGGCAGGATTGGCAGCTTTGCCCCGGAAGGATGAAAGAGGAGCGGCGGCCGGCGCCGTTCCTGGTAGCGGCGCCGCGCCGCGCGCGCCGCGAACACGAACGCCAGCAGGCCGAGGTGCAGGGCGACGAGCTGCAACGCGAGGCGATCCGCTGCGCGCCTGGTTTCGTCCGTCAGGTTCGCGTCGCCGAGCGAGGCCTCCACGAACGCGCGATCCCGCGCCGCCTCGCGCGCCACCTGGTTTCCCGCGCTGACATAGCCGGCCAGCGCGAGCGTCGGCAGCAGCATGGCGAAGACCGCAAGACCGGCGCGCCACTGCGGATACCAGCGCTTGGTCCGCAGCCAGAAATGAATGCCGATGCAGGCGTGGATCCACACCGTGAGGAGCGCGGTCATCTGGATCGCCGCGAGCGGCGGCGAGAGCACCCAATGCAGGATCAGCACCGACGTGTAATAGCTCTGGGTGCCGAAGTAGAGCTCCGCAAGGCGCGTGCTCGCGACGTGCAGCGCGAGCAGCAAGGGGATGCACAGCCCGAGCCCGAGCTGCGTCCACTGCCACGCCTTCAGGCGCAGCGAGCGCCGCTCGTAGACCGACCAGAGCGCGTTGGCGTAGTGCACGAGGAACGCGCTCGCCAGCAGCGCGGTGCCGGCATCGGTGCGCCACGGACGCATCAGCGCGGTCAGCGTGCCTTCCGCCACCGGCAGGGAAACGAGCAGCACGATGTGCGCGCTCAGGTGGCAGAGGACGAATGTCAGCAGGACGAGCGCGCTGGCGAGCCGCAGCCTCGAACGCCATGCGCGCCAGTCCGGATGCATATCCCCTCCCCGCCTCGACAATAGCCGATTTCTGGGCAAGGATTGCGACGCGATGACCCGCCTTCTCCTCCTCCTCGCCGCCCTGGGCGCATTCGGCGCCCAGGCCCAGCCCGCCTCACCTTCCCCCTATCCGACGCGCCCGATCAAGCTGGTCGCCCCTTTCCCGCCCGGCGGCGGCGTCGACATCGTCTCGCGCGCGCTCGGCGAGCGGCTCTCGCCGCGCCTCGGCCAGCCAGTGGTGGTCGAGAACAAGCCCGGCGGCGGCACGACCATCGGCACCGACGCGGTGGCGAAGAGCGCCGCCGACGGCTACACGCTGCTCCTGAGCGGCATCGCGAGCCAGGCGATCGTGCACCACATGCATCCGAAGCGACCGTTCGACATGCAGCGCGATTTCGCCGGCGTGGCGCGCATCGCCGACGGCACTATCGCCTTCGTCGTGCCGAAGAGCTCGGCCGCCAACTCGGTGAAGGACTTCGTCGCGCTAGCGAAGGCAAGCCCCGGCAGGCTGACCTTCGCCTCGTCGGGCACCGGCGGGATCATTCATCTCACCGGCGAGATGTTCAAGCAGGCGGCCGGCATCGATCTCACCCACATCCCTTACAAGGGCACGACCAACATCATGTCCGACCTGCTCGACGGGCGCGTCGACCTCGCGCTCGACAGCCTGCCGGCGTGGATCCCGCACATCAAGAGCGGCAAGGTGAAAGTGTTCGCCGTCGCGTCGAAGGAGCGCTCGTCGCTATTCCCGGACCTGCCGACGATGGCCGAGGCCGGCGTGCCCGGCGTGGTCGCCGCGACCGACTACGCCGTCTACGCCCCCGCCGGCACGCGCAAGGACATCGTCGCGCGCCTGTCGCGCGAGATCGCCGCGGTGCTCGAGCTGCAGGACTTCCGCGACAAGCTCGCCACGCTCGGCATCGAGGTGCGCGGCGGCGGGCCCGACGCGCTGATGGCCGAGCTCGCCTCCGAGATCGACAAGTGGGGCCGCGTCATCAAGGCGGCGAACATCAAGCCGGAATAGAGCTCGCCTCACGTGGGCACGCACCTTGCGGCGCAACGCGCATGAAGCGCGACCAGAAGCATCCGCCGCAGGAGCCCGAGACCGAGAAGCTGCCGGTCGAGCCCGAGATGCAGAAGGGACTCGACCCGCGCGAGTCGGGGCGCGCGCCGGAGAGCGAGCCGGCGAAGGAAAAGCGCTCCGACGACCTCTAGCCCAGTTCTTCCCGGTAGAAACCGAGCGCTTCGAGCACCGGGCGGTCGCTGATCGAGAAGAGGATCGCGTCCTCGCTGCCCGTGTTGGCGTAGTCGTGCTGCGCCCAGGAGGGCAGCGCGATGATGTCGCCCTTCTCCCAGTCGAAAGGCTTGCCGTCGATCATGCTGCGGCCCTTGCCCTCCTTCACGAGGAAGATCGAGCTGCCGGCGACGCGCTTGGGCTTCAGCTTCTCGCCCCTGCGGATCATCTGCACGCGGCACGACATGGTGGGCAGCACCGGGCCGCCGGTCTGTGCGTGCGTGTACTCGAGCATGATGCCGTCGTGCGCGCTCGCATCGTGGTCGCGCAGCTCGTGCAGCGCTTCCATCGTCTGGTCCCACGAGTAAATCATGAGCGGCGAGAAGAGAGGGCGATCCGAGTCCCGCATTTTCGTCCATGTGGGGGTCAGCTTGCCGTGGCCGTAAAGGGCCTTCGAGCCGTTCACCGGCTTGTGGTGCGAGGCTTTGATGTCCTTGTGCATCTCGAAGAACATCGCGTTCAACGACTTGGTGAGCGGCACGTCGAGGCCGTCCATCCAGACCACCGTCTCGTTGGTCTCGTTGCCGTGGTCGTGCCACTGCCAGCTCGGCGTGAGGATGAAGTCGCCGGGATGCATGATCACCTTCTCGCCTTCCACCGCGGTGTAGGCGCCGTCGCCTTCGATGATGAAGCGAATCGCGGCGGGCGAATGCCGGTGCGCGCGCGCCACTTCGCCCGGCAGCAGCACCTGCACCGCGGCGATGAGCGTATTGGTCGTCGCCCACTGGCCGTTCAGGCCGGGGTTGAAGAGCTGCATCGCGCGGCGCTCGTCGCCGACCGGAACGGCGGTGCATGACTGCTGCACGACCTGCTTGAGCAGCGACCATTTCCACTGGTAGGCGATCGCTTCGGGACGCGGGTGCGGCGTCATCTGGCTCGCGATCTCCCACAGCCCCCACATGTGGTTGCGGTGGATGAGCTGGTGGAACTGGTCTTCCGTCTTGGTGGGCGCGTTCATGCCGCCATTTTACTGCCGCTCGCTGCCGGCGCGAATCTTTTCCCACGCCGGATCATGGACTTCCAGCATGAGCAGCGCGTCCCGATCGCCGCGCGAGGCGGCGATGCGCAGGGCCATCAGCGGCGCGAGCAGCTTGGTGAAGCGCGCCACGGCAAGCAGATCGAGGCCGATGATGGCGGCCGGCAGGAAGACCTGCTTGTACGTGAGCCAGAGGGAAAGCACGAGCGCCGTGAGGCCGATCGCCGCCAGCACCGAGGACGACTCGCGCGCGATCGCCGGATAGGTGAAGTAGAAGCGATAGCGCGAGACGAGCCGCGCCTCGTCGTCGGTGAAGTGGTACGGCGCCTCGCCCGTCGCGACCGGGTCGCGCCCCACCGCGGCGATGCGGCGCGCGAGCCAGACCTCGAACACGAGGATGGCGCCGACGTAGATCCACGCCATCGGCAGCGGGGTCAGCGCCGCCCAGCCGGCGAGAAGAAGCACGCCGATGCTGCCGTAGCTGCCCAGGATTATTGCGGGACGGGGTAGACCACCGTGCAGCGCTGCGCCGCCTCGGGGCAGCTCATGGCACGGTTCTGCCGTGTCAGCTCGCGCCCGCAGGCGGCTGTGCGCGAAGCGCACGAGACCATCCGCACGCATTCCATGAAGACATCCTGCGGATTGCGCACCGCGAGCGGCGTGCCGCAGTTGGGCTGCGCGCTCTCCCCGACGGTGACCCAGCGCTCGTCGTTCTGCGGCACGCTCTTGTAGAGCTCGGGCGTGCGCGCCGTCGACAGGATGCCGCTCTCGGCGGCGCTGCGTCCGGGGCCGCCGAGCGCCTCGGCGAGCCCTTTCAGGCCGTCCGACTCGGCCGCGCAGCGCGCGATCTTGTATTGCTCGATGAAGGTGTCGAAGAAGGCGTCGCACTGGCCGGGCGCGCTCATGGCGAGCGTGAGCGGCGTCTGCACGGCGCCGCGCTCGAGGTCCTGCGGCAAGGCGGCCATCGGCTGCGAGGCCGCGTCCTGCATGGTGCCGAAGGCGGTGGTGAGGACGATGGCGCCCTCGATCGCCGCCGGCGAGGCGACGTAGTCGTCGACCGCTTTCGACGGCGGGAAGCGCGAGAGCACCTGGTCGCGCTCCGGGTCGCGCGGATGCAGGCTGTCGACCGACTCGAAGCGCTGCTTCTCCGTGATCTCGGTGGTCTGCTTGAGATAGCCGCCGTTCTTCACATCGATGACGTAGATCGAGATCGGGATGCGCCGCGTCACCTCGACGTCGTTGATCGAGTACTGGTAATCGGCCATCACGTCTTCGGAGATCATGCGCGGCGTGGCGGCGAGCTGGTCCTGCGCCTGCTTGAGGTTCGCCTTGGCGGTCATCGACTTCGCCTGCGTGTACGCCTCCTTGGCGAGGCCGGCGACGAGCGCGATCGGGTCGAGCGAGAAGCTGAAGCCGCCGCCGCTTTCGGCGCGCATCTGCTCCATCTGCTTCTGCTGCACGAGCGCCTGCGCGTCGAGGTACGCCGGGTTCAGCACCTGGCGCTCGGAAGACTTGAAGCGCGAATACTCCTTGCGGCTCGCCTTCGTCGCGCGGTTGAGGCTGGTGCGATCGACGTCGATGAAGACGACGACGTCGCTTTCGGCGAGCCGCGTGGCGAGCTCGCGCCGGCCGATCTCGCGCGCCGGCAGGGCCTCGGGCACCTTGAGGGCGATCGGGAACTCGCCGTCCTTGGCGGCTTCCTTCGACCAGAAGAAGCCGAAGCGCACCGGCAGCGACGCCGCATCCAGCTTGCCGCTGCTGATCTCCGCCACCAGCCGGGCCGCCGCGGCGGCCGTGATCTTGCCGTCGGGCACGAGCTCGCGGTAGCGCGCCTGCGCGGCAAAGCGCCCGAGCTCATCGCGCTGCTTCGCGGTGAGCACCTTGCCATAGGCCTCGCGGAAGGCGGCGATCTGCGCGCCGCTCGCGGTCTCGAGGCGCGGCTTGATGGCGAGGTAGCCGGCGGCGATCACTTCGTCGGGCACCTCGACCGGATAGGTCTGCCTGAACGCCGGCATGCCGAGATGGTCGTATTGCGCGAACGCCGCCGGCGCGCCGGCGACGTAGACCTGCACCACGTCGTTGATCGCGCCGTCGAGCGAAATCATGCGATCGCTGCGCAGCGAGTCGTCGATGGTGATCGGCAGCGCGCGATAGGCGTCGAGCGCCATGCGCGCCTCGGAAAGCGCGCGGATGACGCCGGACCAATCGGTGATCGGCAGCGGCTGGCCGGCGAAGGGCTTCAAGGCCGCTTCGGCGGCGCTCATGCGCGCTTCGTGCGGCGTGTTGACCGCCGCCTTCAATCGTGCGAGCAGCGGCTTGAACTGGTCGGCGTTGTCCCAGAAGTACGAGCGGTTCTCGCCCCAGTAGCGCGCCGCGTCGTCGTTCTGGTTCTTGTCGAGGAGATCCTGCAGGACTCTTTCGTGGCGGGTGCCGAGCGCCGCGAGCTGCACGGCTTGTTCTTCGGCCCACGCATTCGTGCACAGCGCGAGCAGCGCTGCCGCGCAGACTGCGCCCCATCTGGTACCCATCGACCCCCCCGAGTCATTTGCTGCTAGGCGCTACGATACAAGCACCCTCGTCAGCTTTCCAGTTCTGTCTGGCGGGCGAGCCACTCCTCCTCGACCTCGTCGAGCTCCTTCCTGAGCCAGGCCCGGTCGTCGATGAGCTCCTTCAACGCCCCGGCGTCGCCATAGCTCGCCGGGTCGGCGAGCTTCGCCTCGATGGCCGAGAGGCGTTCGTTAAGACTTGTCATAGCGTCCTCCAGGCGCTTGATGCGCGCCTGCAGGTTCTTCCTGGAGGCCGGCTTCGCCGTCGGCCGGGGCTTCGGCGCCGGCGCGGCCGCCGGCTTGGGCGGCTTTGCTGCACTGCTTTTTCGACTCAGCAGCGCGTCGCGGTAATCGTCGAGGTCGCCGTCGAACGCCTCGACGCGTCCTTCCTTCACCACGACGAGCTGCTCGGTGCTCGCCCGCAGCAAGTGCCGATCGTGCGACACGAGCACCAGCGTGCCTTCGAACTGGGCGAGAGCGACCGTGAGCGCCTCGCGCGTCTCGAGATCGAGGTGGTTCGTCGGCTCATCGAGCAGCAGCAGGTTCGGCCGCTGCCACACGATCAGCGCGAGCGCGAGGCGCGCCTTCTCGCCACCCGAGAAGTGCTCGACCGGCCCGGTGGCCATCTCGCCCGGGAAGTTGAAGCTGCCGAGGTAGCTGCGCAGCTCGAGCTCGCGCGTGCTGGGCGCGATGCGCGCGAGGTGCCAGAGCGGCGACTGGTCATCGCGCAGCATCTCGACCTGGTGCTGGGCGAAGTAGCCGATGACGAGCCCTTTGCCGAAGACCGCGGAGCCGGCAAGCGGCGCGAGCGCGCCGGCGATCGTCTTGATCAGCGTGCTCTTGCCGGCGCCGTTCACGCCGAGCAGGCCGATGCGCTCCCCCGAGCGGATCGCGAGCGTGACCCCGTCCAATACCCTTCTTTCGGGATAACCCGCGGCAACCCCTTCCAGCACCAGCAGCGGGTCGGGCGCGCGCAGCGGCTCGCGGAATTCGAAGGAGAACGGCGCCGCGGCGTGGACCGGCGCGAGCTCTTCCATGCGCGCGAGCATCTTCATGCGGCTCTGCGCCTGGCGCGCCTTGGTCGCCTTGGCGCGGAAGCGATCGATGAAGGACTGCAGGTGCTCCCGCTCGCGCTGCTGCTTCTCGAACTGCGCGGCCGCGAGCACGATCGCCTGCGCGCGCTGCGCCTCGAAGCTCGAGTAGTTGCCGGCATAGCGGCGCAGCTTGCGCGCATCGATGTGCACGATCGCCTGCGCCACCGCATCGAGGAAGTCGCGGTCGTGCGAGATGACGAGCAGCGTGCCGGGATAGCGCTTGAGCCAGTCCTCGAGCCAGACGATCGCATCGAGATCGAGGTGGTTGGTCGGCTCGTCGAGCAGCAGGAGATCGGAGCGGCACATCAGCGCCTGCGCGAGATTGAGCCGCATGCGCCAGCCGCCGGAGAAGCTCGACACCGGCCGGTACAGCTCCTCGCTCGAAAAGCCCAGGCCGAGGAGCAGCGCCTCCGCGCGCGATCGCACCGTGTAGGCATCGGCATCGGCGAGCGCCGCATGCAGCTCGCCCATCAGGCTGCCGTCTTCCTGCGCCTCGGCCCGGGCGAGCCGAGATTCGAGGTTGCGCAGCGCGGTATCGCCGTCGATCGCATACTCGACCGCCGGCCGATCGAGCGCCGGCATTTCCTGCGCGACGTGCGCGATGCGCCAGTTCGGCGGGAAGTCGACTTCTCCCTTGTCGGCGTGCAGCTCGCCTTGCAGCAAGGCGAACAGGCTAGACTTGCCCGAGCCGTTGGCACCGATCAGGCCGACGCGCTCTCCCGGCTGGAGCACGAGATCGGTGCCTTCGAGGAGCGGCTTGCTGCCGCGGCTTAGGGTGACCTGGGAAAAGCGAATCAAGAGGCGATTTTACCGGCTGGCTGCCCTCGCCATTCTCGCCGTCGCGGCCTTTCCAGCGGCGTCGCAGCCGCTCGGCGCGCGCGTGCATGCCGTGCTCGCCGAACGCGGCCTCGGCGACGACGCCCTGCGCATCATCGGCAATGTGCTCGAGCACGAAGGCGCGGCCCCGCCGCGCACGCCGGCGCTCGTCTCGCGCATCCTCGCCGATCCGCTCGCCGCGACCGACGCACGCTCGCTCTTCGACGCGAGCGTGCCCGCGGATGTCGCCGCATTCGCCACGCTCGGCGTTGCTGCATCGGGCAGCTTCGAGACGCTTCTGGAGCGCTACATCGGCGCACTGAAAGAAGCGCAGGCGACGCTGACGGCGGCCGTGGCGCCGTTCGATGAAGCGGCGCTCATCGCGACGCTGCAGGAGGGCATGCCCCTGCCCCGCCTCGTCGAAATGCACCGGAAGGTCGATTCCGCCGGCGTAGCGCAGGCGCGCAAATTGTTTCTCGACGCGACGCGCGAGTTTGTCGAAGGCCTGCGCGCAGCGAACGTGCGTTTTCCGGCGCCGCAGCGGCGGGACTCGCCGATCGGCATGGTGGCGATCGGCAGCACCGGCAGCGATCGCCACGCCGCCGACGCCGCGCTCATCATCGATCCCGGCGGCGATGATGTATACGAGAGGCAGCCGGCGATCGGCGGCGCGGTGTCGGTGATCATCGACCTCGGCGGCAACGATCGCTATTCGGGGGTGGATGTCGCCGTGCGCTCGCTCTCGGCGATCGTCGATGTGAGCGGCGACGACGTTTACGAAATGCACGGCGCCGGCACCGCCGCCGCCATCGCCGGCGTTTCGGTCGTGCTCGACCTCGACGGCGACGACCAGTACCAGGCCGGCATCTTCGGCCAAGGCGCCGCGCTCTTCGGCTTTGGCGCCTTGATCGACCGGCGCGGCAACGATCGCTATCGCGCCACGGCTTTCGCCCAAGGCTACGGCGGCACCGGCGGACTGGGCCTTCTCTGGGATGGCGATGGGCACGACCGCTACAGCGCCGACGGGCTGCCTGATGCCTATGACCGTGGCGGCGGCATCAGCTTCGCGCAGGGGGCCTCGGCCGGCGCGCGCGGCGCACTCGCGGGCGGCACCGGCATCCTGCGCGACGACGCCGGCGACGATCGCTACCGCGGCCAGATGTTCGCCCAGGGCGCGGGCTACTACTACGCGCTCGGGCTGCTGTGGGACCAGCGCGGCGACGATCGCTACGAGGCGATTCGCTACGCGCAGGGCAACGGCACGCACCAGGCGGTCGGCATCCTGCGCGACGAGGCCGGCAACGACGATTACGCGTTGAGCGTCGGCGTGGGGCAAGGCATGGGGCTCGATCTCGCGGTCGGCGCGCTGCTCGACCTGGCGGGCGACGACCGCTACCGCGCCGATGTCGTATCGCAAGGCGCCGGCACTGCAAACGGTTTCGGACTCCTCGCCGACGAAGCGGGTGCGAACGAATTCCAGATGGGGCCGGACCTGCGCTCGTGGGGCCACACGCAATGGCTGCGCGGCTTGCCGACCGTCGGCGTGCTGCTCTACGAGCCTTCGCACACCCGCTTCACGCGAGCGGGCAAGCCAGACGCGCCGGCCGCGCCGCGCATCGAGCATGAGCCGCCGGAGCCGGGGATCAATTGCGCAGCGTTGAATCCCGAGCAGCAGAAAACCCTGCGCGCGATGCTGGACGATCCAGGCGCGGAACTGCACGACGAGCTCATTGCCTGCGGACTCAGTGCAGCGAGCGATGCGGAGCGCGCGCGCCTGTGGATGGCGATCGATGGCTTTCTCGTCACGCCGGGCACGCCGTTCCTGCAGCCGATCGAGTTCGCCTTGCGCGAGCGTCGACCCCCGCCGGCGACGATCGAGCATCTCGGCGCGGCGCTGAGGGCGCAGCGAGCCTGTGAGCCGCACGCCCTGTGGATCGGCCACTGGGCAGGCGCCGCGGAGGCGCGCGAAGTACTCGGCTCGCCCTGCTGGCGGCTTCAGGCCGCCGCGCTCGAGCGGCTCAAGGTGCTCGGCGTGCCGGCGCCCGACCTTCCTTCAACGCCCCGTTTCCTGCGAGCGGAATAGATGGATCTCGCTCCATGCCGCCTCCTGCTCGCGCAACGCGTCGGCCATGACGCGACGCTGGGCGCTCGGCAGAAGGAACGGCAGCCAGCCAAGCGAAGGATGGCGGAATGCGAGCAGCGTGCCGCCGGAGAATTCGTGCAGCTCGCTGCGATAGCGCGGGTCGTGCAGCGCCTGCACCTGCTGCAGCGGCGGCGGCTCCTCGGAGACCGCGGGACTCATCTCCTCGCGGATCTGCTCGAGCACCTGGATCAACGCGTCGACGTGCTCGGCGCGCCACTCCTCGCGCCCTGGAAGGCTGAAACGGGCGCGCGTTTTCGCCTCGTCCTGCCACTCGACCGAGATCATGAACATGCGCAAAATCTCCCACCACGGCCGCGGCCGGTCAATCGCTGAAACCATGACAACACGCCTGCTCGCACTCCTCGTGCTTTGCTGCTTGAGCGTCGCAGCCGGCGCGCAGACTTATCCGTCGAAGCCGATCACGCTGATCATTCCGTTTCCGCCCGGCGGCTCGACCGACATCGTCGGCCGCATCGCCGCCGAAGGCATGGCGCGCGAGCTGGGGCAGCCGATCGTCGTCGACAACCGCGGCGGCGCGGGCGGCGCGATCGGCGCCAAGGCGATCGCCGATGCGGCCCCCGACGGCCATACGCTCGGCGTGGCCACCGTATCCACCCACGTGGTGAACCCGATCGTGCGGAGCGACCTGCGCTACGACGCGCTCAGGGACTTCAGCTTCATCAGCCAGATCGCCGCGGTGCCGAACGTCGTCTCGCTCCATCCGTCCGTACCGGCGCGCAACATGGCCGAGCTCATCGATTACGCGCGCAAGAATCCCGGCAAGCTCAACTTCGGCACGCCGGGCATCGGCAGCCTGGGGCATCTCATCGGCGAGACCTTCAAGTATTCGGCAAAGGTCGACATGACCCACGTGCCCTACCGCGGCGCCGGCCCCGCGCTGAACGACACGCTTGCCGGCCAGGTGCAGGTGCTCTTCGACAACCTGCCGTCCTCGCTGCCGCACATCCAGTCCGGGAAGCTGCGCGCCTTAGCCGTTGCAAGCGACAAGCGCGTAGCCGGCCTGCCGGACGTGCCGACCTTTGCCGAGGTCGGCCACCCTCTCGTCAACGATCCTTCGTGGTTCGGCCTGATCGCGCCCGCCAATGTGGCGCCGGAAATCCTGGCGAAGGTTCACGCCGCGCTCGTCGCCACGCTGAAGCAGCCCGAAGTGCTCAAGCGCCTGGACGCCAATGCGGCGACGCCGGTCGGCAACTCGCCGGACGCCTTCCGCAAAGTGGTGAGCGACGCGCTCGACAACACGCGCAAGGTGGTGCGCGAGGCGCACCTGAAGTTCGACTAGCCGGCTTACGCCGGGACGATGGTGCTGTCCTGCGGCATCGCCGGAATGTTCGGGCTGGCGCCGGCGCCCTTGTAGCCGTACTTGCGCTTCTTCATCTCGTTCCACTTCTGCAGCTCTTTCGTGGCGTCCCGCTCGAGGTCCTTCCACGTGGTCGGCGTCTCGGTGCGCACGGTCATCTCGAGGCGATGGCCGTCCGGGTCCATGAAGTAGATCGACTGGCACAGGCCGTGGTCCTTGGGACCGAGCACCTGCACGCCATGCGCTTCCAGGCGCGCCTTGCCTTCGGTGAGCGCCTTCATGTCCGGCACTTCGAAAGCGACATGCTTCACCCACCACGGCGTCGGGTCGCCGCTGTCGTCGGGCGCGGACGGCACTTCGAAGAAGGCGAGGTAGCTGCCGTCGCCCAGCTCGAAAAAGATGTGGATGCTGTCGGTTTCCTCGCCGATCACCTTGCGCGCCGGCTGGCCGGGCTCGTTCAGGGGCCACGAGGGCTTGGCATTCTCCGGCGGCACCAGGCCGGCGACGTACTTCAGGCCGACGACCTGCGTGTAGAAATCGACGGTGCGCTGGGCGTCGCGGCAGCGGTAGGCGAGATGGTGCAGGCGTCCGAACATGGCGGGTCTCCTAGGTCGCGTCATGGTACCAAAGCAGGAATGATGCTTGCCTCCTCGTCCGGCATGAAACTGCTAATCCTCGGCGTGGCGATCGGTTTCCTGGCGTACAGGTACAGCAATTCGCGGCGTCACGGTGCCTCGGTGCCCGATGACGAGCTGATCACCAAGGCGCGGCTGAAGCTGAACGAGCTGCTCGAGCATCCGGGCTCGGTGAATATCAGCGTCATCGACGGACACGTCACGCTGAGCGGCCCGGTCGCCGAACCCGAGCTGCGCAAGGTCATGCGCGCCCTGCGCCGGATGCCCGGCGTGCGAAGGCTGGAGAGCCGCCTTACGCCGCACGTGATGGCCGCCTAGACGGCGCGCCAAGCCCCGGGGCGTAGAATCCGCGCCCCAATGGGGATAAGTGCGGGAGAGACGGGGGCGAAGTGGCTGGTGGCCGTCACGGTCGCCGCGAGCTTTTTCTGGCTGCTCGGTGCCGCGCCGCTCTTCGACGTCGACGAAGGCGCGTTCAGCCAGGCCACGATGGAGATGTTCCAGCGGGGCGACTTCCTCTCCACCTACCTGAACGGCGTCCCGCGCTACGACAAGCCGATCCTCGTCTATTGGCTGCAGGCCGCGGCCGTCGCGCTGATCGGGCCGAGCGAGTGGGCGTTTCGCCTGCCTTCCGCGATCAGCGCCACCGCCTGGACGGCGATCACCTACCTCTTCGTCAAGCGCAGCTACGGCCCGGATCGCGCTCGCCTCGCCGCGGTGCTGCTCGCCACTTCGCTCGGCGTCTTCATCATCGGCCGGGCGGCGACGGCGGACGCGCTTCTCAACCTGCTCATCGCCGCCTCGATGTTCGCGGCCTGGCTCCATCTGTCGACCGGCCGCCGCGCCTGGCTGTACGCGACGCACGCGGCGATCGGCCTCGGCGTGCTGGCGAAGGGACCGGTCGCCATCCTCGTGCCGTTCGCCGTCACACTCCTTTTCTGCCTGCTCAGACGCGACTGGAAGACCTGGGCCCGGGCGGTGCTCGATTGGCGGGCGCTGCTGCTGCTTCTCGCCATCGCGCTGCCCTGGTACGTGGTGATCCTCGCGAAGG
>DATDCR010000486.1:0-2535 GCA_036524215.1 Burkholderiales bacterium | reverse complement strand
CCGGCGACGCCGTCTCGAATTGGGAACGCTACGGTCTGCCCGCCGGGCTCGGCGCCCTGCTCGCGCTTCTTCTCGCCGCGGCGGCGGACTAGCTCTTGGCCGGCTGGCGCACCTGCGGCGCGGCGACCTTCGGCGCTGAATAGAACTGGCGAGTGCTTTCGAGCCAGCGCTTGTAGGCACTATCCATCATGTCGAGCAGCGCCACCTGTCCGGTCGCGCTGCCAGGACCCTGCACCCCCGGCAGGCGCATCTGCTCGGACAACTGCCCGGCAATGCTCGACTGCGCCGCGAGCGCGATGTCGCAGCATTCCCGCCAATAGGCGATCGTCTTCTCCACGCTCGCCGTTGCCCACTCGTTCTGCAGGCGCCAGAGCTCCTGGGGATTGCCGCTGGCCTGTGCCTCGATCATCTGCTTCGCGCTCTGCGTGAGCGCCTCGATCATCCCGGCCGCCGTCTCCATCTGCAGCTTGCACGCTCGCATCAGAATATCGTTCGGCGTGGTGCTCATCTCGGTCTCCTTGGCAGGTTTCCTGGCGCGGTTCATCAGCCCGCCCGCTTCGCGTCAGTCGTCTTCGATGTGCGGCCGCTGACCCTCGGCGAGGGCCCCGGTCTCCGGATCCACCCAGTCGGAAATGCCGAGCTCGGCCTCCGCTTCTTCGAGCGTCTCGCCGGGCTCCGGCGCGCCGTCCTGCGCGCTCTGCATGTCCTGCACGGCCTCGAGCAACGTGGCGAACGGGCCATACTCTTCGCCGCCGTCCACGCCTTGCCAGTAGAAGCCGTTGGGCCGCTCGATGATGCGGGTCTGGTCGTACTCCGGGCTGGTCTCGGGGATCACTTGTGCCATGCCCGCAGTGTGTTGCGGTGCGGCCATGGCTGCTTGATTTGCGTCAAGCAGGCGCTCGCTTTCGGCGAGCGCGCTCTTAGCGGAGGGAGGAAAAGAAGGCGTCGGCCCGGACTTGCGTGACACCTAGGAGGAGGATGACGGTCATCGTATGACCGGGTCGACGCGCAAAGGCGAAGCCATATTCTCGCTTTGGGCGGCCGCTGGTTTGATGTGGATCAAACGGCACGCACCCACAGGTCATAAAGCGTGAGCAGGATCTCCACCACGATCAGCCCGACGATGTACCACTCGACCCGCAGCGCGTGGCGCGTGCTGATCAGCTCGACCAGCGTGCGCTCGGTGCGCGCGGCGAGCTCGAGCTTGCGGTCGAGCGCCGCCAGCCGCTCCCGGATTTCGAATTCATCCTCCAGCAGCGCGTTCAGGCCCTCCAGGCGCGGGTGCTCCCACAGCAGCTCCGCCTTGTCGCCGATCTCGGCGCGTCCAACCATGCGATGCTCGATGAGGAGCAGCGCGCCGATGCGCTGCAGGTGGGCTCGCGTGCCGCCGCCGATCCGCCCGCGGCGTTCCAGCTCGAGCGCCAGGGGCTCGATGCGGTCGAAGTCCGCCGCCAGCCGCATCTCGTAGTGCCCGAGCACCACGCTCTTCGACAGGGCTTCGGCGACCAGCTGCAGCCGCTCGAGGCTCGCCGACTGGAGCACCAGCACGCCTTCCTGCAGGCCCTCGGGCCGCGCGCTGTCGACCCGCACTTCCAGCTCCTCGAGCTCCGCTGCGCCATAGCGGTGCTCGGTCAAAGGCGCCAGCCGGGCGCAGAGCGCGCCTTCGGCCTCGCCGCCCGCCGCGAACAGAACCGCCACGCCATAGCGGAACAGCACCGCGATGCCGCCGTCGGCGAGCTTCGCCGTGAGCGGCGCCCTGGCGAGGGTCTCGGCTTCCGGCCAGTTGCGCAGGTCGAAGCGCGCGCCGAGCAGAAGCGCGCGCGCGCGGAACGCCGCCGAGCGGAGCGGGGTCATGGCGGGCGCGATCGCCTAGCCGGCGCGCACCAGCAGCACCGGCACGCTCGAGTTGCGCACCACCTCCTCGGCGTCGCTGCCGAGGGCCAGGCGCTTCAGCCCGCGCCGGCCGTGCGTGCCGAGCACGATGAGATCGGCGCCGGCCTTCTTCGCCTGCTTGACGATCTCCTGGCCGGCGCGGCCGACGATGATCTCCGGCATCAGCGACGTCGTGGCGACCCCCGCGGCCCTGGCGCGCGCTTCCGCGCGCGCCAGCACCTTGCGCCCGCCGATCCTCAGCGCATGCACCACGCCGTCGTAATCGACCGCCATTTCGGGACTGGCGGCGAGGTAGAACTCGTCCAGCACGTGCAGCAGCCAGAGCTTCGCGCCTTCGCTCTTGGCGATGCGCAGCGCTTCGCGCAGGCCGGCGAGCGAGGTGTTGCTGCCGTCCACCGGGACCAGGATCTTCCGATACAGAGCCATTCGCGCTCCTTCAATTGAGGCGGCGGTCGCTCACCATCCGGCCGTCGACGATCTCCACGATACGCCCGCACTGCTCGGCGAGCGCATGGTTGTGCGTGACGACGAGGACCGCGGTGCCCTGCTCGCGGTTCACCTCGCGCAGCAGATCGAATACCGCCTGCGCCGATTTCGTGTCGAGGTTGCCGGTCGGCTCGTCGGCGAGGAGCACTGCCGGCT
>DATDCR010000485.1:0-1897 GCA_036524215.1 Burkholderiales bacterium | reverse complement strand
AGATGACGCTTTGATAGCTGCGGCAAAATTGTGCGAGCGCGAGCGAGTTGGCGGCGGTGCCATTGAAGACGAAGAAGACTTCGCAGTCCGTCTCGAACACGTCGCGGATGAGCATGGATTCGCGCCGTCGCGCCGGGTGCCCTTCTTTATGAGGATGTTGACCGGCACTTGCGTACCGTCCTTCGAGGTCGCCATCTCGCGCACGACCTCTACGTCGGCGAAGCTCACTTTCGCCGGCGTAGCGAGCGCCGTGCGCTCCAGCTTGTCGGTCGCCGGCGAATAGCGATACCACGCGAGCGCGGAGACGAAGCTTCCGCTGCCGACCAGGATGTCGTCTCCCTCCAGGCGCGCGCCGATGAAATTGCTCGAAATCGGCTCGGCGGGCAGGATGCGCACTGCCATCGTCTCGAGATCGAGCATGGCGATCTCGCTCGGACCGCCCTTCAGATAGACCACGTAGAGCCGCGTCGCCGCCGGCACGATCGCCTGGATGACGCCGTCGCTTTCGGGAACGACGAGCTTTGCCTGTGCCAGCCGCGGATTGGCGAGCGGCATGGCGAGCACCTTTCCGCGCGGCGTATCGCCTTTGACCAGCGCATAAAGCCTGCCGTCGAAGCCGAGCGACATGCTGCGGATCTGGTCGGCGAAGTCGGCGACCTTGCGCCACTCGCCCTCGGGCCCGCGCAGGTAGAAAGCGTGCTCGCCGCCGTCGCCGTTCGCCACCGAGGCGAGCAGGTAGCGACCATCGCGCGTCGTCGTCAGCACCGTCTCGGCGATACGCGGAAATTCCTTGCCGATCACGTACGTGTCGGCGCTCGCCGGCGTGCCGAGCCTATGGAACCAGACCTGCTGGTAGAAGTTCGCGTCCTCCTTGGGACGCTCCGTACCCTGCGGATAGCGCGTGTAGTAGAAGCCGGTGGAAGCGGCATCCCAGGCGATGCTGCCCCCGCCCGTCGGATAGGCCACGCGCGGCACGACATCGGCGAGGCGCTCGCCGCTTCGCGTGTCGATCACATGCGCAGTACCGTCCTCGCTGCCGTTCACGGACAGCGAGACCGCCACATAGCGTCCATCGAGCGAGGCCGCGAAGAAATCGATCGCCGTTGCCGCTCTTGCGTCGATGGCGTTTGGATCGAGCAGCACACGCTCGCTGGCCAGCTCGCCCGCGGAATTCATCATGACCAGCATCGGCTGGTTCCTCGGCGGCTGGCGCTTCATGGCAAAGAACGCGCCGCGCGTCTGCTGGAAACTGGAATAACGCACCGGTGAGCTGCCGAGGATGCCCGCCAGCCTTTGCTTGAGCGCGTCGCGCTGTGGCAGCTTGTCGAGATAGGCGCGCGTGAGCTCGAGCTGCTTCAGGCTCCACGCCCGCACCGCCGGGTCGCCGCCATTCTCGAGCCAGCGATAATCATCGCCGACGGATACGCCGTGGTAGGTATCGACGACGTGCTTCTTCGGCGTCGCGGGATAGCCGAGCGGTTCCGCCACGACCGCGCCGCCGGCAAGAACCGCGGCTATCGCGACCGGGACGGTGAAAGCGCGCATGGCACGCAATGTTACCTGTCCCTCTCCACGAGAGAGGGGTGCGGGCCATCGGCGAGCGAATAGCGCGCCGCGATCATCTTCGCCACCTCCTTGCGGCTCACCTTTCCCTGCGGATTGCGCGGCAGAGCCTCGAGCGCAATCCACGCGCGAGGATGCTTGTGCTTCGACAGCGACGCAATGCGCCCCCGGCCTTCTGCCTCCCAGCCGTCCTTGGCGTTCTCGGTCGCGGCGACGATCACCTCGCCCCAGTAATCGGAAGCGAGCGAGGTCACCACGACCTGGCCGCAGCGCGACAAGCCGGCGAGCGCGGCCTCGACCTCCTCCGGCTGCACCTTGTACCCGCCGGTCTTGA
>DATDCR010000484.1:0-7174 GCA_036524215.1 Burkholderiales bacterium | reverse complement strand
AAGGCGCGCGCGCGCTCGGCGTAATCGGCTAGACGCTGTTCCACACGGGCATGCACGCGCGGTGCGGCGAGACCGGTGAGCAGCGCGATGCCCTCGTCGATCGAGCTCACCGCATAGATGCGGAAGCTGCCCTGCGCCACCGCGGCGACCACGTCCGAGCGCAGCATCAGGTTCTTGACGTTCGACTGCGGAATGATCACGCCCTGGTCGCCGCGCAGCCCGCGCGAGCGGCAAAGGTCGAAGAAGCCCTCGATCTTCTCGTTCACGCCGCCGATCGCCTGCACGTCGCCGTGCTGGTTGACGGAGCCGGTGACGGCGAGCGACTGCTTGAGCGGCGCATCGGCGAGCGCCGACAGGAGGGCGTACAGCTCCGCCGAGGAGGCACTGTCGCCTTCCACCCCGCCGTAGCTTTGCTCGAAGACGAGGGTGGCGGCGAGGGCGAGAGGCTTGGAATGCGCATAGCGCCCGGCCAGGTACCCGGAGAGGATCATCACGCCCTTGCTGTGGATCGGCCCGCCGAGCTCCGCTTCGCGCTCGATGTCGACCACGCGGCCCGAGCCCAGGCGCACGCGCGCGGTAATGCGATGCGGCGCGCCGAAGGCAAAGCGGCCAAGCTGCGTCACGGCGAGGCCGTTCACCTGGCCGACGCGCTCGCCCGCGGTATCGATGAGCAGCGTGCCGCGCAGCGTCTCTTCGAGCAGCTTCTCGCGCAGCCGGTCGTTGCGTGCGACCTGCGCGTCGATGGCCTGGACCACATCGTCCGCCGTGATCACCTCGCGCCCCGCGCGCGCCGCCCAATAGTCGGCTTCGCGCACCAGGTCGACGAGCGACTGCATGTTGGCGGACAGCTTTTCCGCGTCGGCCGCGGCGCGCGACTGCTGCTCGATGACCCGCGCCACCGCCTCGCATTGCAGCGCGCGCAGGCCTTCCTTGCGGGCGAGAGTCGCGATCAGCCGCGCGTAGACGTGGTCCGCGTTCGTCGAGCGCGTCATTTCCTCGTCGAAGTCGGCCACCACCTTGAACAGCTCGGGGAAGTCGGGATCGTAGGCGTGCAGCAGGTAGTAGAACTGGCGCGGTCCGACCAGCACGACCTTCACGTCGAGCGGCACCGGCTGCGGCTCGAGGGACACGGTGCTGATGAGGCTCAGCTCCTGGCCGAGCGACTGCGTGCGGATCTCGCGCGAGCGCAGCGCGCGCTTCAGGGCGTCCCAGGCGAAGGGTTCGGTCAGCACCTTGAGCGCGTCGAGGATCAGATAGCCGCCGTTGGCGCGGTGCAGCGCGCCGGCCTTGATCATGGTGAAGTCGGTGACCAGCGTGCCCATCTGCGATTGGTGCTCGATGCGGCCGACGAGCGCGTCGTGCGACGGCTTGTCCTCGTAGACGATCGGCGCGCCGTTCTCGCCCGCGTGGTCGATCAGCACGTTGACCGCGTAGCGGCGGAAGATGGCCTCCGGCGACTCGCGCTGCAGCAGCGGAAAGCCCATCAGCATCTGCGGCTCGCTGTCCTTCGACTGGCGGAACGCCTCGCCGTGCTCGAGCATGTCCTCCTGCGCTTCGGCGAGGTACTGGCGCACCTGCGGCAGCTCGCCGTACTCGACGCGCAATTCCTCGAGCAGCCCGTTCAGCGCGCGCCGCGTGAGCTCGCGGTTGAGCTCGCGCATCCGGTTCAAGGTTTCGCGCCGCGCCTTCGGCATGTCGTGCAGCAGGTGCTCGAGCTGGTCCTGGAAGCGCACCACCACGGCCTGCAGCTTGTCGCGCGTCTTCGGCGGCAGCTTGGCGAACTCCTCCGTCTCCATCACGCCTTCGCCGGCGGCGGGGCCGACGGCGAGGCCGGTCGGCGTGCGCAGCACCACGATGCCTTCGGCGCGCGCGCGCTCGGCGAGCTCGTTGAAAGCCTTTTCCTGGCGCCGCTCGAATTCGGACTCGATCTGCTTCGCGCGGTTGCGGTACTCCTCGGTCTCGAACGCGGCCGGCACCGCGACGCGAAGATCCTCGACCAGGCGCTGCATGCTGGCGCGGAAAGCGACCGCCTGCCCGGCCGGCAGCTCGAGCGCGCGCGGCTTGTGCGGCTCCTTGAAGTTGAAGACGTAGCACCAGTCGGAAGGCACGGCGAGCTTCACCGCCTCGCCCGCCAGCTGGCGGCGCACGATGGTGTGGCGCCCGACCCCTTGCGGCCCCATGGCAAAGACGTGATAGCCCTCGCGCCGCATGCCGACGCCGAACTCGAGCGCGCCGAGCGCGCGTTCCTGGCCGAGGAAGCCGGCCAGATCTTCCAGCTCCGCGGTGGTGCGGAACTCGAACTTGCCCGCGTCGCAGCGCCGGTAGAGCCGCTCGGGCGGTAAAGGCGTCACCGGCGGCCGGTCGGGCAGCGCCATTTCCATCCTGTGAGTCTGGGCGCGCCGCGCGCCGGGCTGCTTGACGTGTGTCAATGGCGCTGCGGCGCGCGGATCTATCGTGCGCGAATGGACGATCTCGGGCCGGCAAAGACCATCGAAATTCGCGAGCCCTCGCTCTCGCTGCAGGCAACGCTGGTGATCGACAATGTGGCGCTCGGGCCGGCGATCGGCGGCCTGCGCATGGCGAGCGACGTATCGGTCGAGGAGTGCGCCCGCCTCGCGCGCGCCATGACGCTGAAGAACGCCGCGGCCGGCCTCACGCACGGCGGCGGCAAGTCGGTGCTGCAGGGCGATCCGCGCATGCCGCGCGAGCGCAAGCAGGCGCTGATCCGCGCCTTCGCCCACGCGCTGCGCAACGAGACGGACTACATCTTCGGCCCCGACATGGGGACCGACGAGACCTGCATGGGGTGGATCAAGGACGAGATCGGCCGCGCCTGCGGGCTGCCGGCCGAAATCGGCGGCATTCCGCTCGACGAGCTCGGCGCGACCGGCTGGGGGCTGGCGCATTGCGCCGAGGTGGCCGCCCCGGCGGCCGGCTTCGCGCTCGCGGGCGCGCGCGTCGTCGTGCAGGGCTTTGGCGCCGTGGGCCAGCACGCCGCGCGCTTTCTCGCTGCGCGCGACGCGAGGCTGGTGGCCGCCTGCGATACGAGCGCGACCGTGTTCGATCCGCAAGGCCTCGATGTCGCGCGCCTGATTGCGCTGAAGGAAAAAGGCGGCCGCCTCGCGCACTACGACGGCGCACGCAAGCTCGGCGTCGACGAGATCATCGGCATCGAATGCGAGATCTGGATTCCAGCGGCGCGGCCCGACGTGGTGCGTGAAGACAACGTGGCACGGCTGCAGACCAGGCTGGTGCTGCAGGGCGCGAACATTCCCTGCACCGCGGCGGCGGAAAAGGCGCTCGCGGCCCGCGGCGTTCTCGTGATGCCCGATTTCATCGCCAACGCCGGCGGCGTGATCTGCGCGGCGATGGAATACCACGGCCAGAGCCGGGCCGCCGCTTTCGAGACGATTGCCGCCAAGCTGCGCGAAAACAGCGCCGCGCTGCTTGCCGCGATGAAACGCGATCAGCTACTGCCGCGCGAGGCGGCGCTCGGCCTTGCGCTCGGCCGCGTCAGGAAGGCGATGCAGCTCCGGCGATTCGGCGTTTTCTGAGCGCCTGCAGCTCGTCTTCGAGCTTGCGCTTCGCCGCATCGAAGGCATCGCGCACCGCGACGCGCGGGTCCTCGTCGTGCTGCTGGTCGATGGCGATCTCGCCGTTCGGCACCTTGAGATCGATGCGCACGGTGAACAGCTTGCCCTGGTGCTTGTGGCGCGAGGCGAGCTCGACCACGATGCGGCAGCTGAGCAGGTGCGGATGGAACTTCTCCAGCCCGGTCGCGCGCCGGCGGATCAGGGCGTCCAGGGTGTTCGAATGGGAGAGGCCGCGAAGCGTGATCTGCAACGGTAGTTGCATGGCGATCCTTCAGTGCAGGCAGGCGCGCCGTTCCAGCAGCCGGCGCACCGGCTCGAGGCCCTCGTTCTTGTCGAAGAAGGCGAGCGCGCCGAGGCGCTCGGCGTAGCGCTGGTACGGCTCGGAGGGATAGTTCGACAGCACGTAGAAATCGATGCCCGGCTCGCGCGCATGCACCTCGCGCAGCACGTCGAAGGCGCTACCGTCGTCGAGCTTGAGCGCGAGCAGCACCACGTCGGGCTTCTTCTCCAGGATGGCGGCGATCGCGGCGCGCGCGCTCTCGGCATGGCCGGCGAGGTGCGCTTGCGGAATCGTCGCCAGGATCTCGGCCAGGCGATCGCGTGTGTGCGCGAACGACTCGACGAGGAAGATCTCCATGGCTGCAGGCTGCGCCACTTCGACTTCGCCTATCTTGATGAAAATCAAGCGCGCTCGCGCGCAAGCGCGCAGCACGTCAATCGATGAAGCGGGAGGCGCTCAGGCGAAGCGCGGCGGCAGCACGCGCGCGAGGCGCCAGTCGCCGTTGGCGAGGTCCTGGCGCAGCACGAAGCAGCGGCCGTCGTCGACGCACACCGTGAAGATGCGCTCGCCGGCCTGGATGAGACGTTCCACGATGCGCGCCACGTGCAGGCGCCGCTCGCCGAGGCGGAACATGTAGGGCTCGAGCTCGCCGCTGCGACGCATGCAGCATTCGACGTTGATCCTCATGGCGACCTCGGCGCGCGGCTTGCGGGGTGGCGCAGCGCCCGCGATGCGGTCGGCGGCACGAGCTCGAGGTTCGGCGATGGGCTGGTGATCGCCGTGCGATAGCCCGAGATTCGCACGGCCTGCTCGAGCTCCGCCAGGTCCTGCAAGCCGGCGACCGTGGCGATCGAGTGCAGCAGCTCGGCGCCGTTCGACGCGTCGATCGCGGCGCTGTCGCACGAGCGGCCGTCCGGATAGATGTGCATGTAGAGCGCGTGGTGCGTGTCGGGCGGCAGGATGATCTCGACCGCGTCGCCGCGCGCCATCGCGGCTTTGACCTCAGGCAGCGTTTCGCGACCGCGCCAGGTGAAATACCAGCGATCGTTCACGACAGGTGCTCCAGTCGGATGCCGATCGCCTCGAGCGCGACGCCGGCGATCACCATCGCCAGGCCGAGCACCGCCTCGGGCGAAAGCCACAGCAGCACCGCGCCGCCGACGATGGCGGCGCTGGCGAGGATGCGGCGACCGAGGCGCTGGCTCATGCCGACAGTAAAGCGCCGCCGCTCCCCGGCGGCGTTGACGCACGTCAACCGGCGCGCATGCTGCAAGTGCAGCATGCGTGAATCAGTTCTCGCGCTAGGCGCGGGTTTCCAGCCTGCGGCGCACCTCGGCTTCCGCCTCGATCCAATCCTGCACTTCGCCCCCGGGCTCGAAGCCGCGCGCCTTCGCCTTGAAGTACGCGGTCTCCTGGATCAGCCGATAAACGTCCTCCGGCGAGAGGTCGGCGCGCGAGTTGCCGCTGACGCTGCCGCGGCTTTCGACGGCATCGCTCGACGGTGCGTCGGGCGCGGTGTGCAGGCTCTTGCGCGACGACGGCGGGCGCGGGGCGGGGCTGCGGGGTGCGGAGGACTTCACGCTCTTCGCGGACTTGGCCGAGCCCTCGGCCCGTTCTTTGCCTTTTGCCATGTAACTTTCTCCTAGCGGTTCCGAGGCTAGCAAACTTGCATGACGCCTTCTATCGGGCGGTAGAATTCCCGGCCTTGAGAGCCATCGCCGAAAAGACCCTGCGGCAGATCGCCGAGCGCTCCGGCATTCCCTTCGCCGTGCGCTTCGCCGACGGCGCGAGCTGGGCGAGCGGCGACACCAATCCCGATTTCACGCTCGTCTTTCGCAATTCACGGGCCTACTGGCGCATGGCGGGCCTTGGCCACGTCGGCCTGCTCGAAGCCTATTTCGACGGCGAGGTGGACCTCGAAGGCAGTCTGGCGAGGGCGCTCGCCGCCGGCATGGTGGGCGCCGCCGACGAGCCGACGTGGCTGGTGCGCCTCGCCAACCGCTGGCACGAGTTCGCCCATTCCAACGCCAACTGGCGCCACGCCAAGCACAACGCCGAGTTCCACTACGCGCTCGGCCCCGACTTCTACCGCCTCTGGCTCGACGACCCGCTCATGCTGTACACGTGCGCTTACTGGTCCGAGGGCACGCGCACGCTGGAGGAGGCGCAGCGCAACAAGCTCGACCACGTCGGCCGCAAGGTGCTGCTCAAGCCCGGCGACGACGTGGTGGACATCGGCTGCGGCTTCGGCGGCTTCCTGCTTTACGCCGAGGAGCGCTTCGGCGTGAAGGCGACCGGCTACAACACCACGCGCTCGCAGGTCGAGCACGCCAGGCGGCAGATCGAGTTCCGGCGCCTGCGCCAGACCAGCGTCGTGGAAGGCGATTTCCGCAGCATGGATCGCCAGTACGACAAGGTCGTCTCCATCGGCTGCCTCGAGCACGCCGGGCGCCAGTCGCTCGGCGACGTCATCGGCGCCCATGCGCGCTCCTTGAAGCCCGGCGGCCTCGGGCTGATCCATTTCATCGGCCACGTCGGCCACTTCGACACCGACTACTTCATCCGCAAGTACGTCTTCCCGGGCGGCTGGATCCCGAGCGTGGCGGATGTCGTCGTCGAGATGGAGAAGGCCGGCCTCGAAGTCCTCGACGTCGAGAACCTGCGGCGCCATTACGCGCTCACGCTCGACGCCTGGGCCGAGCGCTTCGACCGCAACTGGGATCGCATCCGCGCCATCGATCCGCAGCGCTTCGACGAGCGCTTCCGGCGCATCTGGCGCGTGTATCTCTACGGCTGCGCCGAGATGTTCCGCTCGCCGACCGGCCGCACCCACCTCTTCCAGATCGTGTTCTCAAAGGGGAACGTCAGCATGACGAGCTACCCCATGACGCGGAGCTTCCTCTACGAGCGCGAACAACACCCTGCACAGCAGGAAAAAAGAAGCCCTAGCCGCGCAGCTTAGCGCCGGCACGGGGCCGGTCGGCCTCGCGAAGGAAACGTCGAACCTGTTTCGTGACCGTGAAAGCGCCGCGCGGCGGCGCCTCGATGTGCGCGGCTTCAACGAGGTCCTCGAGGTCGCGGCAGGCTTCGTCGACGCCGAGGGCATGATCACCTACGAGGACCTGACGCGCGCCTGCCTCGAGCGCGGCGCCATGCCGGCGGTGGTGCCGCAGCTGAAGACCATCACGCTCGGGGGCGCCGTCGCCGGGGTCGGCATCGAGTCCTCGTCGCACCGCTACGGGCTCGTGCACGACACCATGCTCGAGCTCGAGGTGCTCCTCGGCGACGGCCGCGTCGTGCT
>DATDCR010000483.1:0-4924 GCA_036524215.1 Burkholderiales bacterium | reverse complement strand
CCGACACCGCCTGGTGCGTGATGGCGCCAAGCAGCGTGACGGCCAGCAGACCGTGCACGATCATCAGGATCGTCCAGAACGTCGTGACGTCGATGTAGTCCAGTATGAAATCGGGCACCAAGCCCATCGATCACCCTCCTGCCGTCGCCAAAGTCAGTCGGATGGACGATGGGGCCGCGAATTCGGGACCCCATCGGTGCTTATATTTGCGTGTGGCTCTCCCCTCAGTGCGCCAGCGGATCGGGCCGCACCTGGATGTGCACGGCCATCGGATACGCGCCCTTGCCGCGCTCGTTGAGCCATGGCGTGCGATCGCCAGAGGCGCTCCACAACCCGCGGCCTTTCCAGCCGGCGTTCGCATCGTCGATGCGCCCGTCGAAGCCCTTCGCGTAGAAGCCCATCGGGTAAGGCACGCGCAGCACGATCATCTTGCCGTCCTTGAGCGCGAGCAGGCCATCGTTCAGGTTGCCCGTCGACATCGGCACGTCTTCGCCCAGGCCGAAAGTGTTGTGCTGGTCGACCCAGCTGTAATAGCTCGCCTCGGCGCTGTTCCTGCCGATGCCCCTGAACCCCGGTCCGGGATACTGGTAGAAGGCCCAGCCTTCCGGGCAATGCTCGCCCGTGGCGCTCGGGCCGTTGAGCGGCGCCTTGCACTTGCGCCGGTCGAAGCTGCCCAGGTGGCCGCTGCCCAGCGATACCCACACGACACCGTTCTTGTCGATGTCCCCGCCGCGCGGACCGAAGCCGGGCTGCGGTACGTTGTAGACCTCGGAGAGCTGCGTCTTCGGGTCGTAGCGCAGCACGCCGCCGCGCCCGGCGAACACGCCGACCGTGTACCAGATCGAGCCATCCACGGGGCTCGGCATCACCGCGTACGTTCCCGAGCCGACATTGGCGCGCGCGTCGCCGTCATCGAGCTGGCCGCTGCCGTTCGTGTCGAGCATGAACGGCGCCCAGCCCTGCGAGGCGGCCGCGTCGCCGGTCTCCGCCAACTTCTTCGTGTTCACCCAGCCGGCGACTTGCGCACCGCTCGTCCACAGCGTGTCGTCGGCGTCGTAGCCGAACTGCAGGTGATGCGTGCCGAAGCAGACATCGACCGGCGTGACCTTCATCGTCTTCGGATCGAGGATGGCGAGCTGGCGCACGTTCTTCTCGATCGGCAGCACCTTCGCCGACGCATGCGCTGATCCCTTCTGGCAGAACGCCGGGTTTGCCGGCCCGCGCACCGCCGCCGTCATCCACAGGCGGCCCTGCGAATCGAACATCGAGTTGTGGTTGTTGATGCGGGAATCCCACAGCTTCTCTTCGCCCCAATAGGCCGAGGGCTGCAGCGGCTTCTCGATCGCCGCATGACCCGGGCCGAGTGCCTCGGGCGTCTCATCGTTCGCCGGCACCTTGAAGTAGCTGACCTTGCCCGTCTTCGGATCGAGGATCGGCAGCGTGTCGGTGGCGTATTCCGGCGAGCCGAAAAGCGGGCCGTAGGCGTTGACGGTCGGCTTGCGGCGATCGGAAGAAATCAGGTCGTGCAGGTACTTCTTCGGCTCGCCCCATTCCCACCACGTGACGACGATGCTGCGCTCGACGCCTTGCGGGCGCGGCGGCCGCGCGAACGGCAGCTCGCCCTTCGCCACCCGGTCGGTCCAGTCGGCGAAATACTTGAACGGCGCGCCGCCGAGCTTGCCGGCGAGCGGATTGATCATCAGCGGCGCCGCCTGGCCGGACTGGATGCGCCGCATCCACGCTTCCTCGCCGCTCTTGAAGTGCGCGAAGGCGGCCGGGAAGCTGCGCGTCGCCTCGTTGCCGAGCTGATGGCAGCCCACGCAGGCCTGGTTCTTGATCGTGGTGAGCCAGTCCGCCTGCGTGATGTTCTTCGGGATGTTGGTCGAGCCGCCGAACTGGCTCGCCTCCGGAATCTTCATCATCGAGTACCAGTAGATCGCCGGGTAGTACTGCGCCGCGGCCCGCTCGTTCGGCGCCACGACCGCCGTGTGATCGAGGCGGCGGCCCGGAACGCTGCGCATCTTCGGCGAATCGACGAGACCGTAGCCGCGCACCCAGACTTGGTAATTCGCTTCCGGCAGGTCCGGAATGAGGTAGCGCCCCTGCGCGTCGGTGACCACGATGCGCGCGAATCTGGTCGGCAGGTCGGTCGTCTCGGCGATGACCCACACGCCGCCCTCCGGCCCCTGCGGACCGGTCACGACGCCGCCGATATCGTTGTCGCCGATCGTCAGTGTCGCGCGCTGCGCAGCGGCGCTGCTGCAAATGAGCAATGCAAAAGCGAGCGCCAGAAGCCGAGATCTCATCGCCGGTCCTCCTCAGGAAGCGTGCGACGCTAGTCTAGCGAGAGGCTCGGCTGTTCGTCGAGCCGCAGCAGGCGCTCGAACAGCGCTCTTCGCGCGCCCTTCGTGCAGTCGTCGAACTTCGCGCGCAGCTCGTCCAGGCCAACGGGATTGCGCGCATGGCCGCGCGCATGCCGCACTGGCTCGCTCTTCAATACCTTGCCGTTTTTCAGCGTCAGGGTCACCTGGTCATAGGCGGCGAAGAGCGGCTCATCCGGATCGGCTTCGTCGGTCGTGGTGATGCGCACCTTGCGCATCAGCGCCTGTACGGCGTCGCTGCGCACGAAATCATCCTTGAGCTCGGCCAAACCGACTTTGCGGCGCAGCAGGGCGCAGGCCATGGCGAATTCGCCGCTGAACTTCGCATCCAGGGCGTTCTGCGGCGAATGATGGCGCAGCATCGCGCCCTGGTGCCTGCCGACTCGCATCTCCGCCGCCTCGACCTCGGCTGCGGAAACGTCGAGCGCGAGGACCGCGTCGATCGAGCGGTGCACCCCGTAGCACACCGGGTAGCGCTTGACGTTGAGCCCCTGGCGCAGGATGTGCCAGTCGCCGAGCTTTTCGTCGGTCCGCACGTTGCCTTTCGGCGAAAACGCGCGCAGGAATCCGCTCTGGTGCTCGAGCGCATCCGGTGAAGCCGTCATGCCCGCCGCCGCGAGCCTCGCCGCGGTGATGCCGTTCTGCGCCGCGCGCCCTGCCTGGTAGGGCTTGGTCATGCTGCCGAAGTTGGCAACCAGGCCGCCCGCCATCGAGGCGGCCATGGCAATGGCATGCATCGTCTTCTCGGGCGTGAGCTTCGCCAGGTTGGAAGCGGCGGCGGCCGCGGCAACGGTGCCGAACACCGCGGTCGGATGCCAGCCCTTGCCGTGATGCTTGTCCGCGTCGCGGTTGACGAGCTCGCCCCAGGTCTCGTAGCCGGCGACGTACGCGGCGACCGCCGCCTTGCCCGAAGTGCGAAGCCGCTCGCCTTCGGCAAGCATCGTCGGCACGAGCACCACGCTCGGATGGCCGTCGATGCCGGTGTCGTCGTAGTCGAGCGCATGCGCCGCAGCGGCATTGACGAGCGCGGCATCCGCGCTTCTTGCCTTACGGTCCCCGAACAGGACGCTCGCCTCGTTCCCGTCAGGGATCGATTGCAGAAGGATCCGCGCCACCGGCTCATCCATGCCGGCGAAGAGCACGCCGATGCAGTCGATCGCGCCGCGCTTCACCGTTTCCACCGCCTCGGGCGGCAGCGTCTCGAACCGGAGGGCGGAGACTCGCTCCGCCAGTGCGCGCGTGAGGCCCATCAGTAGGAGCGCGGCATGCCGAGCACGTGCTCGGCGACGTAGGCGAGCACGAGGTTGGTCGAGATCGGCGCGATCTGCGAGATGCGCGCCTCGCGCCAGCGGCGCTCGACATCGTATTCGCGCGCGTAGCCGAAGCCGCCGTGCGTCTGCATGCAGATCTCCGCCGCCTGCCACGAGGCTTCCGAGGCGAGCAGCTTGGCGATATTGGCGTCCTCGCCGCAGGGCCGGCCGGCGGCGAAGAGCGCCGCCGCTTTGCGCAGCATCATGTCGGCCGCCTGAGTGGCGGCGTAGGCGCGCGCGATGGGGAACTGGATCGCCTGGTTCTGCCCGATCGGACGGTCGAACACCACGCGCTCGCACGCATACTTGGTCGCCGTGCGGATGAACCAGCGCGCGTCGCCGATCGACTCGTGCGAGACGAGGATGCGCTCGGCGTTCATGCCGTCGAGGATGCAGCGGAAGCCCTTGTCGACTTCGCCGATCACGTTTTCGGCGGGCACGCGCAGGTTGTCGAAGAAGATCTCGGTCGCGTGGTGGTTGATCATCGCCGGCAGCGGCCGGATTTCCATCCCTTTGCCGCGCGCCTCGCGCATGTCGACGAGGAACACGGTCAGGCCTTCCGTCTTCTTCGCCACCTGGTCGCGCGCGGTCGTGCGCGCAAGCAGCAGCATGAGATCGGAATGCAGCGCGCGCGAGGTCCAGACCTTCTGGCCATTGATGACGAAATGGTTGCCATCGCGCACGGCGCGCGTCTTGAGCTTGGTGGTGTCCGTTCCCGTGGTCGGCTCGGTCACGCCGAAGGCCTGCAGCCTGAGCTCGCCGCTCGCGATCTTCGGCAGGTACTTCGCCTTCTGCGCCGGGCTGCCGTGCTTGAGCACGCTGCCCATCGTGTACATCTGCGCGTGCGCCGCCGCGGCATAGCAGCCGGCGCTGTGGCATTCCTCCAGCACCACGCCCGCGGCGCGGATCGGCAGCCCTGCGCCGCCGTATTCCTCCGGGATGAGCGCGGCAAGGTAGCCCGCGTCCGTCAGCGCTTTCACGAATTCGGTCGGATAGCCTTCCTTGCGGTCGAGCTCGCGCCAGTAGGCGCCGGGGAAATCGGCGCAGATGCGCCGCACGCTTTCGCGGATCTCGGGCCAGTCTTCCCCGAGCGGAACGTTAACGGGCTCTTGCATCGGCGCTCTCGTACTTGGTCGGCAGGCCGGCCTTTGCCACGGCGCCGTAGAGCTCGGTGCCGGGCAGGTTGTTTTTCACGATGTCCCTTACCTTGAGCAGCTTTTGCAGATCGATGCC
>DATDCR010000482.1:0-20833 GCA_036524215.1 Burkholderiales bacterium | reverse complement strand
CGGCGGCCGCGAGCGCTGCCGCGACCGGCATCGCCGATAAAGATGCCGTGAAGCCCGCCGCGGCGCCGGCACCAGCACCAGCACCGGCACCGGCACCGGCACCGGCTCCCGCCGCACATGCACCGGCCGTAGCCCCGGCTGCCGCGGCGGCACCGAGACCGGCACAGCCGCTCGGCGCGATTCAGCTTCTCTCGGGCGGCAACGCCGGCAAGGAGCTGGAGCTGACCAAACCGCTTACCACGCTCGGCAAGCCGGGCGTGCAGGTGGCGGTCCTGACGCGCCGGCCGCAGGGCTACTTCATTACCCACGTCGAGGGCGCCAACCGCCCGACGGTGAATGGCGAGCAGATCGGCGCGGCGCCGCACGCGCTGAAGGACCATGACGTGATCGAGCTCGCCGGCGTGAAGATGGAATTTTTCCTGAAGACCTGAAAGACCGGCTCTGAAACAGCATATCGTAAGGATCGGCATCGGCCTTGCGATCACGCTCTTCTTCGTAGGTCACGCGCTGCAGCTGTATGAGGTCGGGCTGATCAGTCAGCTCGATCAGATCATCTACGACGCGCGGCTTTCGATGACCATGCCGGGCGGCACGGATCGCCGCATCGTGGTTCTCGATATCGACGAGAAAAGCCTGCAGGAGGTCGGGCGCTGGCCATGGCCGCGCGACCTGATGGCGCAGGTCGTGGATAAGCTGTTCGATAAATACCAGGTCGGCCTTCTCGGCTTCGACGTGGTGTTCGCCGAGTCCGATTACTCCTCCGGCATCCGAACGCTCGATCGCCTTGCCGAGACGGAGCTCAAGCAGGTAGGCGCCTTCGGCTCGATCTACGAAAAGCTGCGTCCGCGGCTGGACAACGACAGCCTGTTTGCCAAGGCGATCCGCGGAAAGCCCGTGGTCCTCGGTTATTACCTGAATAGCGACAAAGAGGCGAAGCGCATCGCTGCGATCCCCCAGCCGGTCCTGCCGAAAGGCACGTTCAACAACCGCAACGTCACGTTCACGTCCTGGCAAGGATACGGCGGCAACCTGCCGGAGTTCCTGAAAAACGCCGCCACCGCCGGCCACTTCAATTCCCTGACGGACCCGGACGGCGTTGTGCGTCGCGTACCCATGCTGGCGGAACTCGACGGCGCCTATTACGAGTCGCTCTCACTCGCCATGATCCGCACGATGATCGCCCAGCAAACCGGACGCCTGCCGGAGGTCGAGCCCGGGTTTCCCGAAGGGGCCAAGGGGTATGGCGGCATGGAGTGGCTCAGCGTCGGCCCGCTCAAGATACCGGTGGACGAGACGGCGAGCGCATTGGTCCCCTACCGTGGCCAGCGCGGCAGCTTCGCCTACATTTCGCTCGCCGACGTGGCGGCCGACCGCGTTCCGGTGGATGCGCTCAAAGGCAAGATCGCTCTCATCGGCGCGACCGCCCCGGGCCTGCTCGACCTGCGCGCCACCCCCGTGGGCAACGTCTATCCCGGCGTCGAGATCCATGCCAACCTGATCGCCGGCATCATCGATCGCGAGATCAAAGCCAGGCCGGCCTACGTGCTCGGCGCGGAGGTGGCCCTGGTTGCCATCGGCGGCATCTTTCTCGCCGTTCTCATCCCCATGCTGTCGGCGCTGTGGGCGACGCTGGCGGTTCTGCTCGGCGCTGCACTTGCCTCGGCGCTCAACCTCGTGGTGTGGCAGCAAGGCGGCCTCGTCGTGCCGCTCGCCACTTCGCTCCTCATGGGCGGCGCCTTGTACACGGTGAACATGGCCTACGGCTACTTCTTCGAGTCGCGGTCCAAGCGGCAGTTCACCGAGCTCTTCGGGCAATACGTGCCGCCGGAGCTGGTCGATCGCATGGCGGAAGACCCCCGGCGCTACAACATGGAGCCGCGCAGCGCGGAATTGACCATCCTCTTTTCCGACGTGCGCGGCTTCACCAGCATCTCGGAAGCCCTCAGCCCCGATGATCTGCGCGAGTACATCAACGAGTACTTGACGACGATGAGCACCATCATCCGCAGCGGCCATCGCGGTACGCTCGACAAGTACATCGGCGACGCCATCATGGCCTTCTGGGGAGCGCCGATGGACGACCCCAACCACGCACGCAACGGTGTCGCTGCCGCGCTCGACATGCAGACCGAATGCAACGCTCTCAACGAGCGCTTCAAGGCCCGCGGCTGGCCGACGCTGAAGATCGGCGTTGGAGTCAATTCGGGCCTCGTACGCGTCGGCGACATGGGCTCGCAAGTGCGTCGCGCCTACACGGCCATGGGGGACCCGGTCAACGTCGCCTCGCGGCTCGAGGGCCGCACCAAGTACTACGGCGTCGGCATTCTGGTGGGCGAGGCGACGCGCCAACGGGCGAAAGACTTCGTATTCAGGGAAATCGATCGCATCAAGGTAAAGGGCAAGGATGAAGCCGTGACGATCTACGAGCCGCTCGGCCTGCAAGTCGACAGCGCGATGCAGGAAGAGCTGAAGCTCTGGAACCAGACGCTACGCGCCTACCGCGCGCAAAACTGGGACGCGGCCGACGTCAATCTCCTGAACCTGCAACGGCTGCGTCCCGACTGCCATCTCTATAAGCTCTATGTAGAGCGGGTCGGCGAATTCCGCCGCACGCCTCCCGCCGGCAGCTGGGAAGGCGTCACGGCGTTCGACGAAAAATAAGAGCCGGCATGCGTCTACGCGTACTCGGCTGCTCGGGCGGCATCGGCGGACGCCACCTGCGCACCACCTCTTTCCTGCTCGACAGCGACATCCTGCTCGATGCCGGCACCGGCGTCGGCGACCTGACGCTCGCCGAGCTGTCGCAGATCGATTGCATCTTCCTCACCCATTCGCACCTGGATCACGTCACTTCGATCCCGTTCCTCGTCGATACGGTCGGCGGCATGCGCTCGCGCCCGCTGGTCGTGTACGCAACCCGCGCCACCATCGAGATCCTGCGCAATCATCTCTTCAACTGGGCGATCTGGCCCGACTTCGCGGAGATCCCGAGCGCCGAGGCGCCGTTCCTGCGCTACGAGGAGATCGAGGTCGGCCGCCCCGTGCGCCTTGGCGGCCGCACCATCACGCCGCTTCCGGCGCGGCATACCGTCCCCGCCGTCGGCTATCACCTGGACAGCGGCACGGCGAGCCTCGTCTTCACCGGCGATACCGGGCCGAATGACGCGCTCTGGCACGAGGTGAACCGCATCGCCAACCTGAAGTTCCTCATCATCGAGACCGCCTTCTCCAACAAGGAGCGGCGCCTCGCCGAGATGTCGCGCCACCTCTGCCCGGCCACGTTGGCCGAGGAGCTCGCCAAGCTCGAGGTCAACGCCGAGATCTACATCACGCACCTCAAGCCCGGCGAGATCGAGCCGACGATGCTCGAGATCGAGGAATGCGCGGGCAGCTTCCGGCCGCAGATGCTGCAGAACAACCTGGTGCTGGAATTCTGATGCGGCGGCCGCACGCGACCCCGGAGCAGCTGGCTTCGCTTGCGCCGCTGGCCGGCCTTTCGCGCACTCGCCTCGCCGAGCTGGCGGACATGGCGGCGGTCGAGCGCGCTGCCCGCGGCACCGATCCGTTGCAGGGCCGCGAGCGCGCGCGCTCCGTTTTCCTGCTGCAGGGCGAGCTGCTCGTCGTCTTCGAAGGCGGCGGTACGAGCGTAGTCGTCGGCGGCACGGGGGAGGGCTGCTATGCGGTCAACCGGCACAAGCAGCGCGTGCAGCGCAGCAAGGCGATCACCGACGTGGACCTGCTCGCCCTCGACGACGAGATGCTGGACACGCTGGCGACCTGGGACGAGGCGGTGCGCGGCGACGCGCGCTTCATGAGCGGCGCCTTCTCGCTCTCCAGCCTGCGCCATGGCGCCCTCGCCGAGCTGCCGCCGGCGCATGTCGAGGAGCTGCTGAAGCGCTTCGAGCGCATCAACATTGCGCGCGGCGAGGTGGTCATCCATGAAGGCGACGAGGGCGACTACTACTACGTCGTGGCGGCGGGGCGCTTCCAGGTCGAGCGCGTCGTAGGTGGCGCGAAAGTGGTGCTGGCCGAATTGAAGAGCGGCGACGCTTTCGGCGAGGAAGCGCTGGTGTCGGAGGCCAAGCGCAACGCCAGCGTCAGCGCGCTGGCCGATGGCGAGCTTCTGCGCGTAGGGCGCAAGGACTTCAACGAGCTGCTGCGCGAGCCGCTCCTTCGCCGGCTGAGCTTCAGCGAAGCGGTGCAGAAGGTCCGCGGCGGCGCCATCTGGCTCGATGTGCGCTACCCGTCGGAGTATCAGTACGACAAGCTGCCGGGCGCGATCAACGTCCCGCTCGCGGAAGTGCGCAACATGTTCGCGGTGCTGGACCGCTCGCGCGAGTACGTCGCCTATTGCCAGAGCGGGCGGCGCAGCGCGGCGGCGGCATTTCTGTTCGCGCAGCGGGGCTTCCGGGTATGGCTGCTGGAAGGGGGCCTGAAGCAAGCCGCCGAACGGTCGCCTTGAACGGCGCTGGCGGGGCCAAAAAGCCTTGGTAATCAGGGGTTATGACGCTATTATGAATATCGAGCAAGAGCAGGGAGGCTAAAGCATGAGCGCAGTCCTCAGTCAGCCGGCGGCGGGACAGACCGACGTCGCCGCGCGCCTGGCGTTCCAGAAGCAGCTCCAGGCGGTGACCAACAAGATCCACGCCACCAACAACATCGACGAGATCATGTTGGAGGTGAGCGCGGATGTGTGCGCGCTCTTCAACGCCGACCGGCTGACCATCTATTCGGTGGGCGAAGACAAGCAGGCGATCGTCTCGAAGGTGAAGACCGGCCTCAACTCCTTCAAGGACCTGAAGCTGCCGATCGCCGAGCACTCGATCGCCGGCTACGTCGCGCTCGCCAAGAAGGCGATCAACATCAGGGACTGCTACGACGAGGCCGAGCTGCGCGCGATCAACCCGAACCTGCGCTTCCTGCAGGAAGTCGACAAGCGCACCGGCTATCGCACGAAGCAGCAGCTCGTCGCGCCGATCGTCGAGCAGGGCTCGAGCGAGCTGATCGGCGTCATCCAGATCATCAACAACAAGGCCGGCGTGCCGTTTGGCGCGCTCGCCGAGGAAGGCGTGAGCGAGCTTTCGCAGACCCTCGCCATCGCCTTCAAGCAGCGCCAGAAGCCGCAGCTCGCGAAGACCAAGTACGACTACCTGATTGCCGATGCGGTGCTTTCCGCGGGCGAATTCGAGCTCGCCGCGCGCCAGGCGCGCAAGAAGGCGATCGACATCGAGCAGGTGCTGACCGACGAGTTCCAGGTCAAGATCCCGGCCATCGGACAGGCGCTGTCGAAATTCTTCGGCGTGCCCTACGAGCCGTTCAAGTCCGATCGCATCAAGCCGGCCGAGCTGCTGAAGAACCTGAAGCGCGAGTACGTGGAAGGCAACCTGTGGGTGCCGATCGACGACACCAAGGAAGGCCTGGTCGTGCTGTGCCTCGATCCGGAGCGCATCCGCTCCTCGCGCATCGCGTCCAACGTGTTTCCGAAGGCGCGCATCGTCTACCGCGTCACCACGCTGAAGGACTGGAAGGAGACGCTGAACCAGTTCTACGGCGCCGAATCCGCCACCATGGACCTCAGCAACGTCGAGGACCTGCTCTCCGGCATGGAAGGCGAGGAGGGCGGCGAGGCGCTGGAAGGCTCCGGCGCCGACGAAGTGTCCGCGGCCGCGGACAACGAGCTCGTCAAGCTGGTGAACAAGGTCATCGTCGACGCCTACAACCAGAACGCCTCGGATATCCACATCGAGCCCTACCCGGGCAAGGCGAAGACCGAGATCCGCTTCCGCAAGGACGGCTCGCTCGGGCCGTACATCGAGGTGCCGGCGAGCTACCGCGCGGCAATCGCGGCGCGCATCAAGATCATGTGCGATCTGGACATCTCCGAGAAGCGCAAGCCCCAGGACGGCAAGATCAAGTTCAAGAAATTCGGCCCGCTCGACATCGAGCTGCGCGTCGCCACGATCCCGACCCAGGGCGGCGTCGAGGACATCGTGATGCGGATTCTCGCCGCCGGCGAGCCGATCCCGCTGGAAAAGATGGGCTTCTCGCCGACCAACCTGGAGAAGCTGCAGACCGCGGTATCCAAGCCCTACGGCCTGTTCTTCGTCTGTGGCCCGACCGGCTCGGGCAAGACCACCACCCTGCATTCGGTGTTGAAGTATCTGAACACGCCGGACACCAAGATCTGGACCGCGGAAGATCCGGTGGAGATCACGCAGAAGGGCCTGCGCCAGGTGCAGGTCAACAAGAAAGCCGGACTCGACTTCGCCGCGGTGATGAAGGCGTTCCTGCGCGCCGATCCCGACATCATCATGGTCGGCGAGATGCGCGACAAGGAGACCACCGGCACCGGCATCGAGGCCTCGCTCACCGGCCACCTGGTGTTCGCCACGCTGCATACCAACTCGGCGACGGAGTCGATCATCCGCCTGCTCGACATGGGGATGGATCCTTTCAACTTCGCCGACGCGCTGCTCGGCATCCTCGCGCAGCGTCTGGCGAAGCGCATGTGCTCGTGCAAGCAGCCCTATACGCCGGAGGGCGCCGAGCTCACCTCGTTCCTGCGCGAATACTGCGAGGAGCTGATGAACACCGCGCGCTTCAAGGCCGACCCCAAGGGGTCGATGGAGGCGGTGTACAAGGATTGGGTCAAGCAGTACGGCAACGACAAGGGCCAGCTCACCTTCTACAAGCCGGTCGGCTGCGACAAATGCGGCGGCTCGGGCTTCAAGGGCCGCTGCGGCCTGCACGAGCTGCTCATCGCCACCGACAAGCTGAAGAAGCTGATCCAGGAGCATGCGCGCGTCGCCGAGATGCTGGCGCAATGCCTCGAGGACGGCATGCGTACGCTGAAGCAGGACGGCATGGAGAAATGCCTGTCGGGGGTTACGCACATCAAGGAAGTGCGCTCGGTCTGCATTAAGTAGAAACGCCATGGGCGCAACCATCGACACGACGCAAGGGTTGCGCTTCCCCGGCGGCGTCGCGCCCAGCGCGGCGGACGACCTGGTCCAGCGCCTCGACCAGCTCAACGCGATTGGCGCCTCGCTTTCGGCCGAGCGCGACATCAACCGCCTACTCGAGGCGATCCTCACCGCCGCCAAGTCGATCACGCGCGCCGATGGCGGCACCCTCTATCGCGTCACCGAGGAGCGCACGCTGCGCTTCGAGATCATGCGCACCACGTCGCTCAAGTTCTATCTTGGCGGCACGACGGGGAACCCGATCCCGTTCTATCCGATCCAGCTCTACAAGGACGGCAAGCCCAACAACAGCATGGTCGCCGCCTACGCGGCGATCACCGGCAACACGGTGAACATCGCCGATGCCTATACCGCGGAAGGCTTCGACTTCTCCGGCACGCGCGCCTTCGACTCGAAGACCGGCTACCGCTCCAAGTCCTTCCTCACGGTGCCGATGCGCAACCACGAGAACGAAACCATCGGCGTGCTGCAGCTGCTGAACGCGCAGGATCCGATCAGCGGCGAGGTGATTGCCTTTTCCTCCTCGGATCAGCGGCTCGCCGAGTCGCTCGCCTCGCAGGCGGCGATCGCGCTCACGAACCGCATGCTCATCAACCAGCTCGAGCAGCTGTTCGAGTCGTTCATCAAGCTGATCAACAGCGCGATCGACGAGAAGTCGCCCTACACGGGCGGCCACTGCCAGCGCGTGCCGGTGCTCACCATGCTCCTTGCCGAGGCGGTAAATGAGACGCGCGAGGGGCCGCTCGCCGAGTTCCAGATGAGCGACAAGGACCGCTACGAGCTGAAGATCGCGGGGCTCCTGCACGACTGCGGCAAGGTGACGACGCCGGTGCACGTCGTCGACAAGGCCACCAAGCTCGAGACGATCTTCGACCGCGTGCAGCTGATCGACACCCGCTTCGAGGTGCTGAAGCGCGATGCGGAGATCGAGTCGCTGCGCAAGCGCGCCGTGCTCGGGCCGATGGAGACCGCCGAGGAGGAAAAGCGCCTGCGCGACCGGCTGCGCCAGCTCGATGACGACCGCAAGTTCCTGCATGCCTGCAACATCGGCGGCGAGCGCATGCGCGACGAGGACATCGACCGCGTGCACAAGATCGCGCGCTACCGCTGGCGCGACGTTTCCGGCCACGAGGCGAACTTCCTCACCGAGGACGAGGCGAAGAACCTCACCATCCGTGCCGGCACGCTGACGGAGGACGAGCGCAAGGTGATCAACCACCATATCGTGGCGACGATCCGCATGCTCGAGCAGCTGCCGTGGCCGAAGCACCTCACCAGCGTGCCCGAGTACGCCGGCGGCCACCACGAGCGCATGGACGGCAAGGGCTACCCGAAAGGCCTGAAGCGCGAGCAGATGTCGGTGCAGGCGCGCTGCATGGGCATCGCCGACATCTTCGAGGCCTTGACCGCCAAGGATCGTCCCTACAAGAAGGGCAAGACGCTGTCCGAGTCGCTCGAGATCCTCGGCCGCATGAGGCTCAACCAGCACGTCGATCCGGATCTGTTCGACATCTTCGTGCGGCGCAAGGTCTATCGGCGCTACGCCGAGATGTTCCTCGACCAGGAGCAGATCGACGAGGTCGACGAGTCGAAGATCCCGGGCTATACGCCCTGAGTCTTGGCGGCGTCAAGCGCCATGCTCAGGCGCCGCACGCGCACCAGTTCCCCCACATTTGCCGATAGGCCTGCTCTAGGCCCCGCGTGAACCCATCTTCGTCCATGAGCGGCGAGGCGCGCATACGGTCACGCAGCGACCCCCGCAGCTCTGCAAGGCGCTCGGGCTGACCTGCGAAGCGGACGGCTCGGCGCACGTAGTCCTCGGTATCCTCAGCGATCCACTCGGTGAGCTGGACCGTGCTAAGGACGCTGGTTGCGCTGCGCGAGACCGACCTTGAACCCGGCACCGTTATGACAGGCACGCCCATCCACAGAGCGTCACAAGTCGTCGTGCCGCCGCTGTATGGCGTGGTATCCAACGCGATGTCCACGGCGTCGAAGCCGCGAAGATAATCGTGTAGCGAGCTGTATGGGACGGTGGTGATACGCTCCGCGGCGATTCCAGGCTTTGTCAGATCGCGTCGCAATTCATCCTCGGCGCGGCCTGCCGGCACGCCCATCACGAGCAGTCGCGAATCGGCCGTTTCCGCGAGAATCCGCGCCCACAGTCGCCGCGTCTCGGGCGAAATCTTCATCGCCTGGTGGAAGGCGCCATAGGTGATGATGCCTTTCTTCGCGCACGGTGGCGTTGCCGCAACCGGCAGTGAAAGGAGCGGCCGATAGCACCATTGACTGTGCGGCAGCCTGATCAACGTCTCCGTGTGGTAGCGATCAGCGATTCCCGGCGGATCGGCAAACGGATCGGAAATCCGGTACTGGATGCGGGTCAGGCCGGTGGTATTCAGATATCCGAGCCAGGTGGCCTGAACAGGAGCGGGGCGTCGAGACATGGTGGCCAGCTGCGAAATGCCCGAATGCCCCGCGAGGTCGACCAGGATATCGATCTCGTCAGCCGCGATCGCTTCGGCGAGTTGGACATCCGAAAGGCCCGTCGCTTCGCGCCATGCATCGGCACGCTCCGAAACCTGCCGCGTGTAACCATCGTTCATGTCGGTGGTCGAGTAGCAAAACACCTCGTAGGCGGAGCGGTCATGCCGCTCGAGTACCGGAAGCATGAACAGCGTCACGACGTGGTAGCGGAAGTCCCCGGAGAGGTAGCCGATGCGCAGGCGTCGCCGCGGGTCTCTGGCATTGCGGAAAGGCCGTGTGGTCGGGGCATAGGCGTCCTCGATGCGCTTGCCGAACGCCGCATGCCGGGCAAAAAGATCCGCGTCGGAAATGCGCTCGGAGGCGCACAGGGCGAAAAGCTCGGCCGATTCCAGACCGAAGTCGTTTGGGCAGTGCTCGCGCGCGACTCGATACAGCTCGAACGCTTCGTCGGCGCGGCATTGGGCGAGCAACACTTCCCCGAGCATCCGGTAAGCGCTGGCATGACGCGGCTCGGTCGCGATGGCGCGCCGAAACGCCCCTTCCGCTTCCGCTAACCGCAGTTGGCGCCGGAGCAGGCAGCCATAGTTGTACAGGGCATCGGCCCAATCGGGCCGTAGCGCAAACACCGCTTCCAGCTCTGCCGTTGCGCCAGCCGTATCGCCTTGGACGCACAGGACGTCGGACAACGCGGCATGCGCATCCGCGTTATTCGCGTCGATGGCCAACGCACGGCGCAAAGCATTCGCCGCATCGTCCAGGCGGTTCAGCGTTCTGAGGACTGCCGCGTAGTGGTAAAGCGCGCCGAAGTCGCGGGGGCGCTCCTGTAACGCCGCCTCGAATGCGGCGAGCGCTTCCGGCAACTTGCCATGCGAGGCAAGTACCGATGCAAGTACGATTCGCGCTTCCGGAAAGTCGGGGCGGCCTTGCAGCGCACGTGTCAGCAGCTGCTCCGCGCGTGACGAGTCGCCGCGCCCATACAGGAGCTTGCCGAGGTTGTAATTCGCCGCGGGATTGGCCGGGTCGGTCGCAAGGGCCATCTCGTATGAGCGGATGGCTTCGGCGCTGTCGCCCAGCGCTTCGAGCGCGATGCCGAGATTGAGATGCGCCTTCACATAACCCGGTGCGAGCGCCAGGGCTTGGCGATACAGTTCGCAGGCCTGCACGAGCTCACCGCGTTCTTCGGCGCGATTACCCTCGGCGATGAGCTGGTCTGCCGCGTCGGTGCCTATGCGCTGCGCATCTTTTTTCGGCTTTGAGAACCATGAAGACACGAGCCGATTTTAAGGGGCGGCGCTGCACGCGCCGCGTATAATCCCGCCGCTCATGCTGCTGGACTGGTTTTCGCGGAAGCACATCGACGAGTTCGCCGACTCGATCGTCGCCGAGCTGCTGCAGCGCTTTCCACAGTCGGGTACCGATCTGTCGACGAAGAAGTCCGCGGAAAAGGCGATGCGCACGCTCGATCGCATATTCGTGCGCATCAGCGCCTTCGCCGCGGAATCCCGGCCGAATGTGTACCAGAAGGCGTGCTTCGGCAATCGCATCAAGTGGGCGCTGAAGGAAGCAAAATATCCCGAGCCGTTTGTCGAGGCCGCAACCCAGAAATTCGTTGCTTACATGGCCTACGCCGCGACCCCGCGCCCGCAGTCTTCACGAGCGGGAAGTGACGAAAATTGACCGGGATGGACGTAAATGGGCTGCCGGGTCTGGTGTCGGGTGATATTTTTAACGCGGCGGGCCGGGTTGGCCTGCCCGCGCCATGGCATGAACGTTGCGTGTACATGCCCGGTCGGGTATAAAACCACCCGGTCGTTCGTCTACCAACACAGAGGGAGTGCCGAATGAGAACGCTACAGAAAGGCTTCACCCTGATCGAACTGATGATCGTAGTCGCGATCATCGGCATTCTGGCGGCCGTCGCGCTGCCGGCGTATCAGGACTATACGATCCGCGCGAAGATGTCCGAAGTGATTCTTGCCATGAGCTCCTGCCGCACGTCGATCACCGAGGTGTACCAGTCGGGGCCGACCACCGCGCCGGTAGCCGACGGCTGGGGCTGCGAGATTCTCACCGCCTCGCAACAGACGAAATACGTCGCGGGTGTGCACACCACGATCGACGGCGCGGTGAAGGCCACCGTGCAGGGCATCTCCACCGTGGTGAACACGTCGGTGGTCACGCTGGTCCCGCTATCCAACGCCACCACGCCCGCCGTGATGACCGCTGGCGCGAGCCAGTCGCTGTACGGCTGGCGCTGTGGCGCCTCGGGCGACGGCACGACCGTCAGCACGAAATACCTGCCCGGCTCCTGCCGCGGCTAATAGCCGAGCCTAGCTTCAACGAAAGGTACCCTTCGGGGTACCTTTTTTTTTGGGGGGGCGCCGGGGGCGCCGATGACCGAGCTCACGATTCTGATGCCGTGCCTGAACGAGGCGGCGACCGTTGCTACCTGTATTGCCAAGGCGCGCGCATTTCTCGAGCGCACGGGGATTCAGGGAGAAGTGCTGATCGCCGATAACGGATCGGACGATGGCTCCGCGGAATTGGCGGAGTCTGCCGGCGCCCGCGTGGTCCAAGTCGCCGAGCGCGGCTACGGTGCAGCTCTGGCCGGCGGCATCGCCGCCGCGCGCGGCCGCTACATCATCATGGGTGATGCGGACGACAGCTATGACTTCAGCCGCCTCGACCCCTTCATCGCCAAATTGCGCGAGGGTTATCTGCTGGTGATGGGCAACCGCTTTCGCGGCGGCATCCAAAGAGGCGCGATGCCTTTGCTGCACCAATACCTGGGCAACCCGGTGCTGAGCTTTGTCGGCCGGCTGCTGTTTCGCGCCCGCATTGGTGACTTCCATTGCGGCCTGCGCGGTTTCGATCGCGAAGCGGCGGGATCCCTTCGCCTGCGAACGACTGGGATGGAGTTCGCGAGCGAGCTCGTCGTGAAGGCATCGCTGGCGGGATGGCGAATCGCAGAGGTGCCGACCACGCTCTATCCGGACGGCCGGGGACGGCCCCCCCATCTGCGGAGCTGGCGGGATGGGTGGCGGCATCTTCGCTTCCTGTTGCTTTTCAGCCCGCGCTGGCTGTTTCTCTATCCCGGGCTCGCGTTGCTGAGCGCAGGGATCGCTCTCACGACCGCGTTGTATTTCGTGCCGCTGCATATCGCCGGCGCGGGACTCGATATCCACAGCATGCTGTACGCGTCCGCTGCAGCGTTGCTCGGCATGCAGCTGTGCCTGTTTGCCCTGTTCGCCCGGGTGTCGGCGCAGAATGCCGGGCTGCTGCCCAGGCAACCGAGCATCGATCGGCTGCTCAGGACCGTTACGCTCGAGCGCGGCCTGCTGCTCGGGCTGTTGATCGCGGCGTGTGGACTGCTGTGGAGCGGTGCGGCGTTCTGGCAATGGCGGGAGGCCGGTTTCGGCGCCTTGGATCCGAGAGTGGTCATGCGCGATACGATTCCGGCCGCCGCCCTGATGGTTGGCGGCATGGAAATCATGCTTGCGTCCTTCCTGCTGAGCTTGCTGACCTGGGACCATGCCTGAGCTTTGCGTAGTGGTTCCCGCATTTCGCGAGCGGGAGAACATTCCGGAGCTTCTTCAAGCGCTCGAGCGGGCGCTTGCCGGTCTCGACTGGGAAACCATCGTCGTGGTCGACGACGCGGAGGACGGCACGGAAGAGGTGGTCCGCGAGCGCGCGCAACGGGACCCTCGGGTTCGCTGCATCCAGCGCATCGGCAGGCGTGGCCTTGCTTCCGCCTGCATCGAAGGCATGCTGGCCAGCTCCGCGCCGTACCTTGCGGTGATCGACGCGGATCTGCAGCACGACGAGACGCTCGTTCCCCAGCTCCTCGAGAGCGTGCGACAGCAGCAAGCGGACGTGGCGGTGGCGAGCCGCTATATGGCGGGCGGCAGCACGGGCGAGCTGGCTCCGGCGCGGGTGCGTCTTAGCCGCCTGGCGAGCGCCTTGAGCGCGACCCTCTGCGAAGGATTGACCGACCCGATGAGCGGATTCTTCGTCGTTCGCAGGACGTTTCTCGATCGAGTGGTGCGCAAGCTGTATGGACGCGGTTTCAAGATCCTGCTCGATCTCATCGCGGCGGCGCGCGGCGAGATAAGAATCGTCGAGCTGCCCTATCGAATGCGAAGCCGCGCGTACGGCGAAAGCAAGCTCGGGACTCGGGTCATCGCCGAGTTCTTCATGCTGCTCCTCTACCATCTGATGGGTCGATTGCTGCCGGCGCGGTTCTTCCTCTTTGCGGCAGTTGGCGTGACCGGCGTGGGCGTGCACCTTTGCGTACTCTGGCCACTGTTCGCGTTGTCGGACAATTTCCTGCTCAGCCAGGCGGTGGCCACCGCCGCCGCCATGACGAGCAATTTCTTCCTCAACAATATCTTCACCTACGGGGATCAGCGGCTCAGGGGACGAGGCATGTGGCGCGGGCTGCTCAGCTTCTACGCGGCCTGCGGCATCGGGGCGATCATCAATCTCGCCGTTGCCGAGTGGCTGTTCCTCAAGTCGCTGCCCTACTGGGGCGCGGGGCTCGGCGGTGCAGTCATTGCCGCGCTGTGGAACTTCTTCACCACGGCTTCCTTTACGTGGGGCAGCTCGACGGCCGCAAAGCGCTGATGCTGCCCGTGGAGCCTTTCCGGCCGAAGCGGGCAGACTGGCTGCAAGCGGCGGCCGTAGCGGCGGCGCTTTTCGCGCTTTACGCAGTTAGTGCCCCTCGCACCGTGGCGCTGGAGGACGACGGGCTTTTCATTCTGTCGAGCTACTTCCTCGGCGTCGAACATCCTCCGGGCTATCCGCTATTCACGCTGATCGGTCATCTCTTCACGTACTTGCCGTTTGGCTCCGTTGCGTATCGCGTCCACCTGGCTAGCGCCATGTTCGGCGCTCTGACCGGCGGCGTCGCCTGGCTATGCGCACGCTCTCTCATCGAGGGGCGCCTGGCGGCCTACGTATCCGCTTTCGCGCTGGGATTTTCGCCCGTGTTCTGGTCGCAGGCGATCATCGCCGAGGTCTACACCCTCAATACGTTTTTCTTCCTCGTTCTGGTGTTCATCGGCCTGCAGGTTTGTCCGCCGTCGGCGCAGACCCCGGCTAACGTCCCCCGCAGCCGCCTGCTGACGTGGATGGCATTGATTTTCGGGCTCAGCCTGAGCAATCACTACCCGCTGATGCTGCTCGTTGCGCCGGCCTTCCTTATCCTGCTATGGCCTGCGCGGCGGGAATTGCTCGACCGGTTCGGCATGCTGTCCTGGCTGGTCATCGCGGGCTTGCTGCCCTACGTGTGGATGGTGCGCCGCTCGTGGATGGCGCTGCCGATCAGTTTCAACGGTCCGCTGGAGACCATTCAGGAGATCTTCTTCTTCCTGAGTCGCGCCGGATACGCGGACGTCGATCACTCGATCTCGGCGGGCTGGCTCGACAAGCTCAAGTTTTTCCATTTTCTCGGCGGCGAGCTGCTGGTGCAGTTTGCGTTGTTCGGCACTGTGCTCGCTGCGGTGGGATTCGCGGTGCAGTGGCGCATCCTCGGACGGCGCACGGCCGCATTCCTGACCGTCGCTTTCCTGATGCCCTCCGTGGTCCTGCTGCTGCTCCTCGGTTTCGATTACGACTCGTTTCGCGCGCACGTGTTTCACGTCTATCCGCTCCCCGCCTATGCGGTCTGCGCGCTCTGGATGGGCCTGGGTTTGGCCTGGGCGGTGCAACGCTTCGCCCGGCCGCCATCGCATGCGGCGGCGGCCGCAGCTGCGTTGCTCGGCCTGATCTTTGTCGTCGGTGCTCGAATCAACCTGGTCGCCACCCACGAGTGGGGCGCGCGCTATGCGCAGGCGGTATTGAGGGCTTTGCCAGAACACGCGGTCGTCATCGTGCTGGGTGACCCGGACCTTGCACCAATCGCCTATTTCCACATGATCGAGAAGTGGCGGCCGGATATCACGCTGGTGGAACCGAAAGGCCTGATCCTCGGGAATCGCCTGTTTCATTCGCTGCGGACCGATGAAGACACCCGGCAGCGGATACTGAACGAGATGATCGATCGAGAGACTGCCCCGGTGGTATTCACCCTGGATTCCGACAAGCGCTACGCGCAACGCGATCGCTGGCTCTATGTCCAGGTCGACAAGTCGTCCAGAGACGCACAGCGCGTTACCGTCGACATCCCGGCGGAGGCGGTGCGGTTCTTCGAGGACTCGATCTTGGGGGTGAACGACGCGAACGCCTGGATCGCGTTCATTCAGGGGGAATTGCGGCGCCACTACGCGATACTCCTTGGCCGGTCGTTGACGCGGGGGCAGCGGCCCGACGATGGCACGCAGCGCCAGATCGATCTGCTGGCGAAGAACTTCTATGGCGCGTTGGGGCTTGCGGAAGGCGTGTCGGTGAATCCCGAAGGCTACTCGGCTGGCGTGGTGGCTGGTTTCCTGGACAAGGCGAGGCAGAGCATGCCTTCCGATGTTCCCAAGGAGCATCTTTCGCAATTTTTCTACATCCGCGGCGTGCTGCGCGACAACCTGCGCGACAGCGCTGGCGCGGCCCAGGACCTCGAGGCGGCCGTGTCCGTCTGGCCGGGGCCTGGCAACCCTGCCTTCGCGGCCCTGCGGGATGTGTATCGGAGGCGCGGGGACGATGCTGCGGTGAATGCGATCGACGAGCGCTTGACGCAGCTGAAACGGCGCAAGAGCAGGTAGGGGGCAACGCATGCCACGCATGCCACGCGAGTCACCGTGGTGGGTCTTCGGCCTGCCTGCAGCGATCTGCGCGGTGTGGACGGTGTATGCCGGCAAGGATGTCAACTGGGATCTCCTCAATTACCACTATTACCTTCCTTTCGAGTTGCTCGCCGGCCGGCTCGAGCAGGACTTTTTTGCCGCGAGCGCCCAGAGCTACCTGAACCCCGTCGGCTACTTGCCGTTCTATCTGATGGTCGCTCACGGCTGGCACAGCGTCGTTGTGTCGATCGTGATGGCCGGGGCGCACAGCCTGAGCATCGGCCTCCTCTACCTCATCGCCCGAAAGCTTTTTACGCACCTGCCGCGGCGCGATCGCACCGAGTTCTCCTGCTTTGCGGCGGCGCTCGGTGCGGCCACCGGCGTGTACTGGATGACGGTTGGCGGCAGCTTCCTCGATCCGCTGCTGGTGCCGCCGATGCTGGCCGGGTTGCTGCTGCTCCTGCGCGAAGAGCCGGGCACTTGGCGTCGCGCGGCGGTCGCCGGCATCCTGTTCGGTGCTGCTGCCGCGCTCAAGTACTCGAATGCGCTCTACGTGCTGGCGGCATTCCCCCTCGCGCTTGCCATGCCGGGACTGACCGGTGCTTCGCGGCTGCGCTCGGGCTTTGCGTATCTGTTCGGCGCGGCGGCGGCGGTGACCGTACTTGCCGGCCCGTGGTTAGTGCTGATGCTGCGCGAGTTCGGAAATCCAGTATTCCCGTTGTTCAACGGATGGTTCCGCTCGCCGTACTTCCTCGAATTCAACATGATCAACGAGCGCTTCGCCTTGCACGATCCCGTGGCGTTCCTCGCCTTGCCTTTCCGCATGGCGGCGCTCGGTCCGCGCATCTATGCCGAGAATTTCGCGCCCGACCTGCGCTTTGCCGCGCTCGTCCTGACGCTGCCGGGCTTGGCAGTCCTGGCCGCCCGGCGCAGCGCGCACGCCGCCGCTGTCCTGCCCGGCTGGCGTGTGCTCGCGTTCTTCGGCTTCGCGCTGGTGCTGTGGCTCGTCAGTTCTGCGAACGCCCGCTACGGCCTGATCGTGCTGCTACTTGCCGGGGTATGCCTCGCGCGGTTCGTGGAGCTTCTGCTGCCGGCGCGCGCCGTACGCGTCACGCTCGCCCTGCTTCTAGTGGTGCAGGTCGGCATCGGCATAGTGGCGTCACCGCCGCGCTGGTTCATTTCGGCGGAGTGGTCGGGCCGCTGGCTGCCCTATGAGGTACCCGAGCGCGCCGTACGCGAGCCCGCGCTTTATCTCACGGTCGAGATTCTTCCCATGGCTGTGGCGGCGCCGTTCTTGCACCCCGCGTCTTCGTTCGTGAATGTTCGCGGGCAGCACAGCCTTCCCACGAACTCGCCGCGGCTGAACGAACTGCTCGAGCGGCATCGCGGCCATGTGCGCACGCTTGGCCGCTTCCTGGAGCTGGCGGACGGCAGGCCGGCGGAGGCGCAGGTGAAGGCCTACGATGCGAGATTGCAGCGTTTCGGTTTCCGCGTCGATGTCGCGGACTGCTTCGCCATCCCGTGGCGGCCGGATGACGCGGACGCGCTGTCCCGGGCCGCAAACGTGCTTGCGGGCCATCGCAAATCGATCGAGCCGCTTTCGCTCGTGAGCTGCGGGCTTAGCCGCGCGAGGCGCGATCCCGCCGACGTCGAGAGGGAGCAGCGTGCTTCCGCGCTCTTCGACCGCATCGAGAAGAGCTGCCCCGGCCTGTTCCGCGGGCAGACTGCGGTGACGGAACCTTTTGGCAGTGGCTGGTCGAGAAACTACAACGGCCTGGACGCGCGGCTGGAGGCCTTCGCCGACCGGCTGATACTGCATCGCTATCGCGTGGCGAGCTACGTGGATCTCGGGCTGATGTCCGACTGGGAGCGTGGCGACCCGGCCACGCTCGCAGGGTGCGCGGCGGTGAGCTAAGCCCGGCAATGAGAAACTCGCGCCATGCATGAGAATCCACGCGCGACGCCGCGCATCTGGCAGCCCGACTGGCTGGTGCTGAGAGGGATGGCGCAGGTGCTGCGTCGCGTACTCGCCGACCCGTCGCTTGCATTGTCCGGCGCGCGAGTGCTCGATTTCGGCTGTGGCGCCAGGCCGTACGAGCGCTGGTTCGCGGCCGTGGGCGCGCACTATCGCGGCGCTGACATCGACGGCGCACATGAGGTGTGCATCCGCGCCGACGGTACGCTGGATTGCGCGGACGGCGAATACGACCTGGTCGCTTCGTTCCAGGTGCTCGAACACGTCTGGGACCTCGCCGGCTACCTGGGCGAGGCTCGCCGGGCGCTGCGCAAGGACGGGTGGCTGCTGCTTTCCACGCATGGAACGTGGCTCTACCACCCGCATCCGGGCGACTACCGGCGGTGGACCGCGCAGGGCCTGCGGCGCGAGATCGAGGCCCAAGGCTTTCGTCTGGTGCGCATGGACCCGGTGGTCGGGCCGCTCGCCTGGACCACAGTATTCCGCTCTCTCGGAGCCGCGCACGTGCTGAAGAAGCTGCCGGTGCTCGGCCCGGTCCTCGTGGGCTTCGCGGCCATCGTCTTCAACGCGCGGGCCTGGCTGGAGGACCGCATCACGCCGCACCAGATCACCGCGGACAACGCCTGCACCTACATAGCGTTGTTCAGGCGGACGGGATAGCGCCCCGATGGTGATCGGGCGATTCTTCGTGGTAGGCCTCACCTGTGCGCTGCTGCACAACGCCATCATGATCGGCGGCGACTGGCTCGGGCTGCACTACGTATTCTCGTCCTTCATTTCATTCGCTATCGTCGTGGTGGTGGGCTATCGGCTGCACAGCGGCTGGACCTTCCGTGTGGCGGAGCGAAGCGGGCCGTCGTTCGCGCGCTATGCGCTGGTGGCGTCGGCGAATCTGCCGCTGGCGCTTGCCGGCATGTTCCTGCTGGTCGATCTGGCCGGCCTCGTCGTGCCGATTGCCAGCCCGCTGCTGACGGTGGTCCTGTTCGCGATGAATTTCGTCGGCAACCGATGGGCGCTGAGGGCGCGCCTCACTCCAGGCGCCAGACCTGACCGTTAGGGCCGTCGTAGGTCAGCCGCGCCCCCGGGAAGCGACGCTCGATGACCTCCTTGTAATCGCGCCCCTGCTTGCGCGACATCATGAAAATCACCGGCGCTCTCAGGAACGGATCGTTCTGCACGAAGTCCTGCGTGTAGAAATCCGGATGGGGCGCGACGAAAACGATCTGGCGCGCGCCGTTCTCGAAAGGCGGCCGCAAAGCGAGCTGATCGTCCATGAAAAGCCGGATCTGGAACAGACGCAGCGCGGTCGCGAACACCAGGCTGAACAGCGCCAGGCGCACGACGTAATTCTTCAGTCGATCGCCTTCGACACCCGGCTGGATCGAAACCATGGCGGCCGCCGCAAGGATCGGCAAGGCGCCCCATGCCGGGTGTACGTAGCGCGCGCCCCAACCGTAGCCTTGGTCGAAGCTGACGAAGAGATACCCGAGCAGCGTGCTCGCCAGCGAAAGCGCGAACAGATGGAGCCCGGCCACGCGCCTGCCCAGCAGCCACCAGCCGGCCAGCGCGAGCAGCGGCAAGCCCGGGACCGCCCAGCTCCAGAGGCGCACCTGCTCGCCGCTGCGCTTGGCGAGCGTGTCCTCGCTCGGCAGGTCGAAGACGTTGCGCAATTCGAGCATCAGGTACCAGAGCCGATTTCCCAGGCGCTGCAGCAGGTCGCCGTCCGGGCCGTAGGGCAAGGCGGCGATGTTTCCCTGGAATTGGCGCAGGAAGAGCCACCAGCCCAGCCCCAGAATGAGCGCGAGCGGCGCGTAACCCGCCAGCAGTGCCATCAGCCTGCGACGCCCGCCGGGCCGCCGGGCGGTCCAATAGAGCCAGGGCAGGGCAAAGAGAACATGCGGTACCGGGTTGCTCAGCACCAGCGCGAACGAGCCAACCACCCCGGCTGCCACCAGCCGCCGCGGACTCTGTTCCAGAAGCAGCCAGGCGAACAGCAGGTTGAAGAAAAGGTGCGCGCTCATCGAGAAGTACGACAGCGCCATGCCCAGGAATCCTGGTGAGGCGATGGCAAATAGCATCGCCCAGCCGGCCGCGCGCGGCTCCGATGTGAGCCGCGCTGCCAGCTTGCCGATTAGAACAACGGACATCGAAGCAAGCAGAGGATTGCAGGCCCAGGGCGCCCCCAGAAGGTCGAACGGCACGAGCAGAAGCGAGAATCCCGGCCAGTAGATCGACACCACGCCGCCCGACTCCGAGGCGAGCAGCCAGTGGTTCATGTACCACGTGGGAATCAGGCGATAGACCAGCTCGGGCGGAAACTGTCCGGTGAGCCGGCCTGCTGCGTATACCCGGCTCTGGAACAGCGCGAGATGCTCATCGCCGGCCAGCGGATGGGCGTGGACCGCCGCGAACATTGCGGCACACAGCCCGATGAACGTCGCCATCGCCACGGCCCACGGATTGCGCCCCAGGAATGCAACGGGGTCGAGTGCAGGGGTGCGCCCGCGCAGCAGCCAGGCCCCGCCGACCAGCGCGATGGCAAGGACCGAGCCCGCGATGTCCTGTCCCCTGAGCAGGTACTGGAAAGCCAGCATGCGCCACATCTCATACGGATACTTCGTGTCGTCCAGAACGAAGATGATGGACACGAGCGCTGCCAGCACCGTGAAGGCGAC
>DATDCR010000481.1:0-3537 GCA_036524215.1 Burkholderiales bacterium | reverse complement strand
CATCGGCGAAAGCTTGCACTCTGTCTCGATGGAGGCCATCGAGGCGGTGCTGCAGCAGGCGATGCAGCGCGTCCGGCGCATCCTGGAAAGGGTGGTTTCAGCATGATCCGCGAGGTGCTTCGCATGGGCGACCCGCGGTTGCTGCAGCGCTCTGCCGAGGTCGTGCGCTTCGGCACGCCAGAACTCACAACGCTGCTGCAGGACATGCGCGACACGATGGCGCATCTCGACGGCGCCGGGCTGGCGGCGCCCCAGATCGGCGTCGGCCTGCGCGTGGTGATCTTCGGCGTGCACGCCAACCCGCGCTACCCGGACGTCGAGGAAGTGCCCGATACGGTGCTGATCAACCCGGTGCTCACGCCGCTCGGCGACGAGATGGAGGAGGGCTGGGAAGGCTGCCTGTCGGTGCCGGGCATGCGCGGCGCGGTGCCGCGCTACAAGCGGCTGCGCTACCGCGGGGTCGATGTCAACGGAAACGCTTTCCAAAGAGACGTGGAAGGCTTCCACGCCCGCGTCGTGCAGCACGAGGTCGACCACCTGGACGGCATCCTGTATCCGATGCGCATCCGCGACCTGTCGAAGTTCGGCTTCAACGAAGCGCTGTTCCCTGGAGAGGCGCTGCCGCCGGAAGACTGAGCTCCTGCAGCAGCTCCTGCTCGAGGTGCAGCACTTCCTTGGGCGCGCTCAACGCTTCCCCCGACACGAGGAAGACGTCCTCCGCCCGATCGCCGAGCGTATTGATGCGGGCGGTCTGCAGGCTGATATGGTGCCGCGCCAGGATGCGCGCCACGCCGTAAAGCAGCCCGGGCCGGTCGCTCGCCACGATCGAGAGCACCTGGTAGGCGCCGCGCTCGTCGGGGCGGATGTCGACGCTGGGCGAGATCGGAAAGTGCCGCACGCGCCGCGATAGGCGTCCGCCGCGCGATGGAGGGAGCGGCGCGTCCGATTGCAGCTCCTCGGCGAGGCCGGCTTCGATCATGCTGATCATGTCGCGGTAGTGCATGCCCGGTCCCTGGCCCATCACGACGAACGTGTCGAGCGCATAGCCGTTGCGCGTGGTGTGCACCTTCGCTTCGGCGATGTTGAAGCCGGCACGCTCGAAGTAGCCGCAGATGCGCGCGAACAGGCCTTCGCGGTCGCGCGTGTAGATCATCACCTGCAATCCCTCGCCGAACGGCGCGAGCCGCGCCTTGACCACCGGCCGGTCCGTATCGACGCGATAGTGGAGATTGCGCGTGTGCCACGCGATTTCCTGCGCGTCCTGCCGCAGGAAATAGGTGATGTCGAGACTGGCCCAGAGCCGGTCCTTGACCGTGTCGGAAAGGGCGTAGAGGCGCAGCAGCCGCGCCGCCTCGGCCTGCTTTTCGGCGAGCGCGGCATCGCGCGCCAGCGGCTCGCCGGTGAGCACGCGGCGCGCGGCGCGGAACAGATCCTCGAGCAGCTTGGCTTTCCAGGCGTTCCACACCTTGGGGCTGGTGCCGCGCACATCGGCGACCGTCAGCAGATAGAGCGCCACCAGGCAGCGCTCGGTCTTCACCCGCTGCGCGAAGGCGGCGATGACCTCGGGGTCGTAGACGTCCTGCTTTTGCGCGACATGCGACATCGCGAGATGGTTCTCGACCAGGAAGGTGACGAGCGCGGTGTCTTCCTTCGACAGCCCGTGGCGCCGGCAGAAATTGCGCGCATCGCGCGAGCCGAGGTCGGAGTGGTCGCCGCCGCGTCCTTTCGCGATGTCGTGGTAAAGGGCGGCCACGTAGAGCAGCCAGCGCCGCTCGAAGCCGCTCATGAGCTCGCTGCACAGCGGGAATTCGTGCGCCAGCTCCTGCATGGTGAAGCGGCGCAGGTTGCGCACCACCATCAGGATGTGCTGGTCCACCGTGTAGACGTGGAACAGATCGTGCTGCATCTGGCCGACGATGCGGCCGAACTCCGGCAGGTAGCGGCCGAGGATGCCGTACTGGTTCATGCGGCGGAATTCGTGCACGATGCCCTGCGGCTGCTGCAGGATATGCAGGAAAAGAAGCCGCGCCATCGGATCGCGGCGAAACCTCGCGTTCACCAGGAAGCGCGCCCGGTAGAGCGCGCGCAGCGTCGGTGCCGTCATGCCGCGCAGCTCGCGGTGCTGCATGAGGAGCAGGAAGCTTTCCACGATGCTGAGCGGCTCGGTCTCGAAAAGGTCCTCGCGCACGATCTCGAGCAGCTCGCCGCGCACCCGGAAGCGCTCGTTCAGGGCGCGCTCTTCCACCTCGGGCTCCGGCACGAGCCGCGCCTGCAGGTTCTGCAGGACGATGGTGTTGAGCTGCGTGACGCCCTTCGCCGTCTGGTAATAGCGCTGCATCATCGCTTCGCTCGCGCGGCGATGCGGCGTATCGGCATAGCCAAGCTGCGCCGCGAGCGCGACCTGCAGGTCGAAGACGATGCGGTCCTCGCGTCGCCCGGCGAGGTAGTGCAGCCGGATGCGAAGATCCTGCAGCAGCGCCTCGGCGCGCGCGATCTGCCGGGCCTCGGCGCGTTCGATGATCCCCTGGCGCACGAGATCGCTCCAGCGCCTGCCGATGCCTGCCGCGCGCGCAATCCACTGGATGACGTGCAGGTCGCGCAATCCACCGGGCGCTTCCTTCAGGTTCGGCTCGAGCGCGTAAGGCGAGTCCTGGTGCTTGGCGTGCCGCTGCTCCAGCTCGAGCTTCTTCGCCTTCAGAAAATCGACCGGCTCGATCGCGCGCCTGACCTCGCGATCGAGCCGCCGATAGAGGGAGCGGCTGCCGGACAGATAGCGCGCCTCGAGCAGCGTGGTGCGCACGGTAATGTCCTCGGCGGCGGCGGCGATGCAGCCTTCCACGGTGCGCACGCTGTGGCCGATCTCGAGCCCGATGTCCCACAAGGTGCCGACCAGGCGCTCGAGCGCATCGCGCTCGCTGTCGCTCGGGTCGCGCGCCAGCAGGATGAGGAGGTCGATGTCGGAATGGGGAAACAGCTCGCCGCGGCCGTAGCCGCCCGTGGCGACGAGCGCCGCGCCTTCCGGCACGCCGGTGACGGACTTGATCGTGCGATCGATGAGCTGCGAGTGCGCCTTGAGGAGGGCGCGCGGATCGGGACGCCCGAGATAAGCCGCGCGCAGGGCGGCGCGCTCGGCGGCGACCTGTTCGCGCAGGCTGGCGGCGGTCAAGCCGTGGCGGCCCCGGAGGGTGTCGGCGGCGGTGCCTGCACGCCCGCGGAGCGGGTGAGGACCTCGACGCCGGAATCCGTGACGGCCACCGTGTGCTCCCACTGCGCGGACAGGCTGTGGTCCTTGGTGACGATGGTCCAGCCGTCGGCGAGCTCGCGGATCGCCGCCTTGCCGGCGTTGATCATCGGCTCGACGGTGAACGTCATTCCCGGCTGCAGAACGAGCCCGGTGCCCGCCTTGCCGTAGTGAAGGACCTGCGGCTCCTCGTGGAACTTGCGGCCGATGCCGTGCCCGCAGAATTCCCTCACCACCGAAAAGCCGTGCTTCTCCGCGTGCGCCTGGATGGCCGCGCCAATGTCGCCCAGGCGTCC
>DATDCR010000480.1:0-4498 GCA_036524215.1 Burkholderiales bacterium | reverse complement strand
CGCCCGAGAATTCGAACAGCGGCTCGAGGAACTGCGAGCCTTTGACGGTCGCGCGCTTCGCCGAAGGCCGGTCGACTTCCGGCAGCGAGAGGAAGAAATCGAAGTTCTGCCGCTCGGCCTCGCGCAGCGGCCGCTGCGGCTGCATCTCCAGCGCCAGCTTGCCGGTCTTCTTGTCGCGCGCGCATACGGCGAGGCAGAGCTCGCAGCCGGTGCAGTCCTCCGGCGCGACCTGGATGCTGTACTTCATGCCGGCGTAGTCGGCGCCGCGGTAAGCGGTCGACTTGAACGTGGGCGGCGCGCCGGCGGCGAGCTTCGGCTCGAACACCTTGATGCGGATCGCGGCGTGCGCGCACACCAGCGCGCACTTGCCGCACTGGATGCAGGTCTCCTCGTTCCACACCGGGATGTCGGTGGCGAGGTTGCGCTTCTCCCACTTCGCCGTGCCGACCGGATAGGTGCCGTCGAGCGGCATCGCGCTCACCGGCAGGCGGTCGCCCTTGCCGGCGATGATCGGCGCCAGCACGTCGCGCACGAATGCCGGGGCCTTGCTGAAGGGTTCGCCGGTCGGCTGCTTCTCTGTTTCAAATCCCTGTGGAATCGAAACCTGCTCGAGGTGCGCGAGCGCCTGGTCGATGGCCTCGAAGTTCCTGCGGACGACCGCCTGGCCTTTCTTCTGGTAGGTCTTCGCCACCGCCTGCTTGATCGCCGCGATGGCCTCCGCGCGCGGCAGCACGCCGGAGAGCGCGAAGAAGCACGTCTGCAGCACCGTGTTGACGTGCTTGCCCATGCCGGCATCGCGCGCCACGCGATCGGCGTCGATGACGAAGAGCTTGAGCTTGCGCTCGGCGATCGTGCGCCGGATCTTCGCGGGCAGCTCGCGCCAGACCTCGGCCGCCGCGTAGGGACTATTGAGGAGGAAGGTCGCGCCCTCCTCCGCTGCCTCCAGCACGTCGGCGCGCTCGAGAAGCTCCCATTGGTGGCAGCCGATGAAGCCGGCCTTGCCGATGAGGTAGCTCGAGCGGATCGGACGCGGGCCGAAGCGCAGGTGCGAGGCGGTGGTCGAGCCGGATTTCTTCGAGTCGTAGACGAAGTAGCCCTGCGCGTACATCTCGGTCGCGCCGCCGATGATCTTGATCGTGTTCTTGCTCGAGCCGACGGTGCCGTCCGAGCCGAGGCCGAAGAGAATGGCGCGCACCGTGTCCGCGCGCTCGGTGGAGAACGCCGCGTCGAGCGGCAGGCTCGAGAAGCTGACGTCGTCGTCGATGCCCACCGTGAAGCCCGCCTTCGGCGCGGGTGAGCGCAGCTCGTCGAAGACCGCCTTTGCCATCGCCGGCGTGAACTCTTTCGAGCCGAGGCCGTAGCGCCCGCCGATCAGGCGAGGCAGCACTTGCATCTGCTCGGCCACGGCGGTGAGGACGTCCTGATAGAGCGGCTCGGCGAGGCTGCCCGCCTCCTTCGTACGGTCGAGGACCGCTATGCCCCGCACCGAGCGCGGCAGCGCTGCCGCGAAATGCACGGCGCTGAACGGGCGGAAAAGCCGCACCTTGACGACGCCGACCTTCTCGCCCTTGGCGTTCAGCGCGTCGATCGCCTCCTCCACCGCGCCGGCGCCGGAGCCCATGATCACCAGCACGCGCTCGGCATCCGCCGCGCCGTAGTAGTCGAAGAGCTTGTAGCTGCGGCCGGTGGCCTCGCCAAAGCGGTCCATCGCGCGCTGGACGATTTCCGGGCAGGCGCGATAGAGCGCGCTCGCCGCCTCGCGCGACTGGAAGAAGACGTCCGGGTTCTGCGCCGAGCCGCGTAGCACGGGATGCTCGGGAGAGAGCGCGCGCTGCCGGTGGCGCTCGACCTCGCCCTCCGGGATCAGCGTGCGCAGCTCCTGCTGGCCGAGCCCCTGGATCTTCGCGACCTCGTGCGAGGTGCGAAAGCCATCGAAGAAATGCAGGAAGGGAATGCGCGCGGCGAGGGTCGAGGCGTGCGCGATGGCGGCCAGGTCCTGCGCCTCCTGCACGCTCGCCGAACAGAGCATCGCCCAGCCGGCGCTGCGCACCGCCATCACGTCGCTGTGGTCGCCGAAGATGGAGAGCGCATGCGTCGCCAGGGCGCGCGCGCTGACGTGGATCACGGCCGGGGTCAGCTCGCCGGCGACGCGGAACATGTCCGGCAGCATGAGGAGCAGGCCCTGGCTGGACGTGAACGTCGTGCCGAGCGCGCCCGCCTGGATCGCGCCATGCAGCGCGCCGGCCGCGCCGCCTTCGCTCTGCATCTCGACGACGGTCGGGATCGCGCCCCAAAGATTCGGCTGCCGCTGCGCCGCCCATTCGTCCGCCGATTCGCCCATCTGCGAGGAAGGGGTAATCGGGTAGATCGCGATCACTTCGGAAAGCTGGTACGCGACCCGGGCTGCCGCTTCGTTGCCGTCCAGCGTGAGCCACGGACGGTTCATGGGCCGAGAGTGCGAGAGCACGACCTGGCGCAGGTTGACGTGGATCAACCTACTGCGCCTATTGCGGCGCAGCGTTTTACCGCGGCGTTTTCTTGATCAGCTCCGGCAGCATGGCGCGCTCGAAGAACTGCACGCCGACTTTCTGCACTCTATCGCCGAGCACGGCTGCGGCGTCCGCGCCGGCCTTCTTCAGCGCCTTGTATTCGTCCTCGTACTCGAGGCCCATCGCTCGCGCCACGAGCTGCATGTAGTTGTAAACCTGCGTCACGCCCTGCGCCTCCAGGCCCACCAGCTCGCGCTGGCACTGGTGGTACATGGTGACGAGCGCTTGCGCCTTGTGTTTCTGCATGCGCGCTTCGGTCTCCCGCACCATGCGCGCCATTGCGGGCGGCAGCGTCGCGAGGTGCGCGCACATGTAGCCCGGCGCGGCGTAGTCGTCCTCGACCACCTCCAGCGCCGGGATGAGCGACAGGATCTCCGGGACCATGCGGTTCACCGGCACCTTGTCGTTGAAGCCGATGTGCCGGTGCACGAGCACGCGCATCGGCACCGGATGGACGAGCAGGGACTTCAGGCGCTCGCGCTTCTCGTGCAGGAGATCGACGAAATACTGCATCTCGTACTGCGGCTCGTAGGCCTTCTCCATGAAGTCCATGGACTGCGAATGGCACGACGGGCACCAGGCGATCACGCGGTCCGCGCCTTTCTTCGTCAGCTTCTCGACCGTGCGCTCCGACATGCCGCCGTGCGCCATGGCATTGCCGTCCTTCGGCGAGCCGCAGCAGTAGTCGGGGCCGCCGGCCGGCATCGGGTCGTAGCCGAGCGCGCGCAGCACATCGACGCAGGTATGGAGAATGTCGCCGTGGCGCAGGACATTGCAGCCGTACCAGAAGGTGATGCGCTCGGCGCTCATTCCAGCCACTCCTTCACCTCGGCCGGCGAAAGCTGCAGCTCGGCAAAGGCCCGGATGCGCGGAAAGTAGTCGCGGTCTTCCTTGGAAGCGATGAGCTTCTCTCCGCCGAGGCCGCCGAGCGCGATCATCTTGCCCAGGCGCAGCATCATCTTCGGGTTCACGTTCTCCGGGCAGGCGGGCACGCAGCAGCCGGTGCGCATGCACACCTTCACCCAGTCGAGCGCCGTGCCTTCGGCGCTTCCGTCGCGCAGCAACCCGAGCACGCCGGCCGTGATCTGCGCGGGCGTGCGGCCGTCCTTCTGCTCGATGTACTCCGGCATCGGGCACACCTCGTAGCACTTGCCGCAGGCGGTGCACGAAGAAAGGATGCGCTGGCGCTCGCTGTCGAGGAACCTGCGCAGCTTTTCGCCGATCGGCTTCATTCGACCTTGATGTTGGCGTCGCGCACGATCTTCGTGAACTTCTGGATTTCTTCGTGCACCAGCGCATCGAAGCCCTCGGGGCTGGTCGGCGTCGGCTCCGCGCCGAGCGCGAGCAGCCGCTTCTTCACCTCCGGCAGGTCCAGCGTGCGATGGATTTCGGCGTTCAGCTTGGCGACCACCGACCGCGGCACCTTCGACGAGGTGACGAGGCCGAACCAGGGATCGAAGGCGTAGCCGGCGACGCCGGCTTCGGCGATGGTCGGCAGCTCCGGCATCGCGACAGCGCGCTTGCTCGTCGAGGTGGCGAGGGCGACGACCTTGCCGCCCTGCGCCGCCGGCAGCACGTTGACGATCGGCGAAAGGTTGAAGAGCACCTCGCCGGTCATGGCGGCCTGCATCGCCTGCGGGATGCCCTTGTACGGCACATGCGCCGCCTGGATGCCGGCGAGGCTCGCGAAGAGCGCGCCGCCGAGATGGTTCGCGCTGCCGATGCCGGGAGAGGAATAGTTGTACGCGCCCGGCTTCGCCCGCGCGTGGGCGACGAGATCGCGCACCGACTTGATCCCGGCGTTCGGCGAGACGACGAGGATGCTCGGAACGGTGGCGAGGAGCGACACGCCGCTGAAGTCGCGCTCCGTGCTGTACGGCAGGTTCGGATACAGCGCCGCGCTGACCGCGTGCCCGGCCGAGACCACCATCAGCGTATGGCCGTCGGGC
>DATDCR010000479.1:0-15968 GCA_036524215.1 Burkholderiales bacterium | reverse complement strand
CAAGGGCCGTTATATTCTCATTGACGCCACGTTGCCCGGCGCGGATGTCGAGCGGCAGCTGGTCGAGGCGCTGAAGAGCATCTTCAGCGAGATCCAGGCGGTGAACAGCATCTTCGCCTCCGTGACACTGCCGGTGAGCGTGAACGTGCGCGGCACGAACCTGAACCAGGTGTACATCGGGGTTTTCCGGCCCGATGCATCCCGCAAGCCTCGCTGGTTCGGCAACCTCAAGCTCTACAACCTCGGGGTGACGAGTTCGGGCGTGCTCTTCCTCGCAGACGCAACCAACGGCCCGCCACCAGCCACCGGCATTCGGGCCGAGAACCCCGATACGGGATTCATCAGCAATACCGCGCAGAGCTTTTGGACCACCGCGTTGACCGGCGGTAACGAGTTCTGGTCCTTCCGAACGCCATTCGACGTCACGGACGTAGGCATGGGCAAGGACCTGCCGGACGGCGACATCGTGGAAAAAGGCGGCGCGGCGCAACGCCTGCGCGAGGTCTACCAGTTGTCGCAGGCGACGCGCAAGGTCTACACCTGCGTCGGCGCGAGCGATTGCGTGGCAAACGCGAGCAAGTCCCTGTCGACGATGCCGTTCGCGACCGCGAATACCAACATCACCGCAGGCGCGCTCGGTACGTACAACACCAAAAGCGTCACCAGCCTGACCAGCTCCGGGCAGATCGCAACCGCGACGGTGGCTGCACACGGCTACACCGCCGGACAGACCGTGATCATTTCGGGTGCGTCTCCGTCCATCTACAACGGTACGTTCACGATCCTTGGACCGAGTACCACGCCCGTCGGCGCGATCACGGTGAATACCTTCCAGTACGACATGGGCGCTGCGCCTTCCGCCCTCACCGCGCAGGTCAATGCCACCGACCACAAGCTGCAGACCGGCGATACGGTCGTGGTCGACAGCATTACGGACAACGCCTTCGACACGGCGAGCACCGGCTCCTCGGTGATCGTGCCGACGGGGGATGCGAACACGTTCACGTACGACATCGCCACCGCGCCGACCGTATCGCCTTCGATCTCCCATACGGTGATCGGCAAGCGAGCCGTGGCGCAGCTGTACTCCATCGGCTCGACGGCGACCGTCACGCTCCCCAGTCACCAGTTCGCATCCTCGGCGCCGTTCACGACGGTCAGCATCGAGGGTGCCGCGGAGTCCGAATTCAACCGCACGGGCGTCACCGCCAGCGTGATCGATGGGAACAGCTTCACGTATCCGCTCGCCAGCGTGCCGACCAAGGTGAGCCGCAAGGTCCAGGTCACGACCAGCACGCCGCACGGCTTCAACAACAGCGACACGATAACCATCGGCGGCGTGAGCGCCAGCTACAACGGCACCTTCGTCATCACGCGTGTCAGTGCCACGCAGTTCACCTACAGCACCGCCACGGATCTGATTGCCGACGCGACCGGCGGCACGGCAAGCCGTGCCGGCACGGCTTTTTCCGTGACGAGCATGTCGCATGCGGCGAGCTCAGGCACGGTGAACGTCACGACCAGCGCCGCCCATGGCCTGGCGCTTGGTTCGAGCGTGTCCATTTCCGGCTCTACCTATCCGCAGTACAACGGCACGTTCACGCTGACCGCGGTGGGAAGCACGACCACCTTTTCCTTCAGCCCAACCAACGTCCCGGCGGTATCGGCGGCCACCACCCCGGCCACCGGCGCGGTCAGCGTGACGCGCCTCTCCGACGGCTTGATCCGCTCGGTGACGGCGATTACGCACCCGACGTCGGGCCAGACCAGCTCGCAGAACACGGCGACGGTGCAGACCACCGTCAACCACGGTTTCAGCGCCGGCGACATCGTCCTCGTGGCCGGCGCCAACCAGGCGGCCTATAACGGCGCATGGCGCATCGCCTCTGTCGGCAGCGGCGGCAATGCCGACAAGTTCGACTTCGTGAACGACGGCACGGCAGCCAGCTGGCCGACGCCGGCCATCGGCACGATCACCGCCGGCACGGGCGTCACCATCGCGATTTCCAGCCTGCAACGCGTCGTCGATGCGACCAACGCGAGTTCGCCGACCGGTCCGATCCGCGTGGTACGCACGCTCTCCGCGAGCTCCATCGCCACGCAGACGCAAGCGAGCGGCGTCATCACCGTTGCCAATACGTCGGACCTCAACACCACCGACCGCGATCTCGTCATCAACTGGGTGCGCGGCGAGGAAAACAACGAGGACGAGGACAAGAACGAAGCCACCGGCGCGACGAACAACCGCAATCCGCCCCTGACCGGCTCGCCGTTCACCGTTCGCTCCACGATCCACGGCGATGTGCTGCATTCGCGCCCTGCGGTCATCAACTACGGCCGCGACGGCAGCGACAACGACGTCTACATCGTCTACGGCGCGAACGACGGCCTGCTCCACAGCATCAAGGGCGGCTACGCCCGGTCGAGCGATTCCACGCTCAACCCTGGCGAGGAAGCATGGTCGTTCGTGCCCGAGGAGTTCTACAGCCGTCTCAAGCGCCTGCGCGACAACGCGCCGGGGGTCACTGCGCTCAGCCGCCGTGAATATTTCTTCGACGGGCCGATCGCGGTTTACACCCTCGATGCGGGCGCCTCACCCGATGGCCGCCTGCGCTACGGCGACGGCGACAAGGTGCGCATGTACATCGGCATGCGGCGCGGCGGGCGGATGATCTACGGCATGGACGTGAGCAACCCGGAAGATCCGAAATACCTGTGGAAGATCGGCTGTCCGAACCTCACGAACAACACGGGCTGCACACCCGGGTTCGAGGAGCTTGGCCAGACCTGGTCCGAGCCGCGCATCGGCTGGATCCGCGCCAACAGCAATCCGGTGCTGATCCTTGGCGCCGGCTACGACCCGGCGGTCGAGGACAATCATCCCTGCCTGATTACCGCCTCCGATGCGACCTCGGTCACGGTCAAGGTCGGCGGCTCGGTGACGTTCAGTTCCACCGGCGACTGCTCCAGCACCGTAACCAGCGGGACGCAGATCAACCGCTCGATGGGACGCGGCATCTTCATCGTCGACGCCGTGAACGGCAGCCTGGTCCGCTACATCGGCGGCGGCACGAGCACGTCGACCGACAAGACGATTGTTTCGGGCATGAGCTACGCCATGCCGGGCGACGTGACCGTGCTCAATCGCGACCGTGACATCGGCTTGCACCCGGGCGTTACCGGCCGCGAGAACTCGGTGCGAGGCTTCCTCGACCGCATCTACGCCGCCGATACCGGCGGCAACCTATGGCGGGTCGATATCGACAACGCTACGCCGAGCGCGTGGATCGTCACGCGTCTCGCTGCCATCGCGGACAACGCCACGGTCTCGGCCACCGATACGCGCCCCATCGGCAAGCGCAAGCTCATGTTCGCTGCGGACGTCGTGTTTACCAGCGACGCGAACGGCTCATTCGATGCGGTGCTCATCGGCAGCGGCGACCGCGAGCATCCGTTCGACACGCTGGTCGTCAATCGCTTCTATATGTTCAAGGATCGCAGGGTCGGGCTCGACGCCACCGGGCAGGGCGATAGCGCCAGTCCGTGGGCGCCGGCGATCACCGAGGCGGACTTGCTGGACGTGACCGGCAACTGCATTCAGACGACCACGACGAGTTGCACGGATGCCCAGCGCGCGCAGGCCCAGGCCGATCTGCTCGCGGCCAAGGGGTGGAAGTTGAATCTGCTCGCGGGCGAGAAGGCGGTATCGAGCGCCACCACGCTCGCCGGCACCACCTTCTTCAACACCAACCAGCCGGTCGCTACGGTCGACGCCCTCAAGTGCACGAGCAATCTGGGAACCGCGCGCGAATACGCGGTGAGCTACAAGGATGCGACCGCGACGACCGACATCAACGCCTCGGGCGGCATCAACACCGGCGACCGCGCGGCGATCCACGCCGGCGGCGGCTACCTGCCGTCACCGGTGCCGGTGATCGTGCAGATCGGCGACAAGAAGTACCAGGCGGTGATCTCCGGTACTTCGGTGCGCGACCCAGGCGGCCTCACGCTGGAGAAGCGGCTGCGCACCTACTGGTATCGCAAGATCGAGTAGCCGGTGCGAACGGCGGCTCGGAAGCGCGTGCTACAATCGCGCGCTTCCGGGATCGCTGGTGTAGCTCAGCTGGTAGAGCAACTGATTCGTAATCAGTAGGTCGCCCGTTCGAGTCGGGCCACCAGCACCAAACGAGTCATGGCGGCAAATATCCTAGTGGTGGACGACGACGAGAGCATGCGGGATCTTCTGCGCCTGCATCTCTCCGCCGCCGGCTACGAGGTGCAGGTCGCCGAGGACGCCATCGCCGCCGGCTACATGGTGCTGAAGCGGCCGCCGGACCTCATCATCTCCGATGTCAACATGCCGCACATGGACGGCTTCGAGTTCATCGCGGCCCTGAAGGCCGACAAGACGCTGCCCGAGATCCCGGTGATCTTCCTCACTTCGCACGAGGAAGGCGACCATCGCGGCAAGGCGCTCGGCGCGGTCGGCTATGTCACCAAGCCGGTGATGGCCGACAAGCTGCTGCGACTCGTCGCGCGGCACGTGAGCGGCGGGCGCACGCCGATCGGCTAGGAGCAGCTCCTCAGCTCGCTGCCTTCGATCTCGCGCGCGAGATCGCGCAGCTTCGATTCCGTGGCCGCATCGGCGCCTTTCACCTGCAGCCATATCTTCGGCACGATGGTTTCACGCGGCCCGACCTGCGCGCTGCGCACGCCTTGCGCGCGCAAGGCGGCGAGGCGTGCCTGCGCCGCTTCCGCGGTGCGGAATACGCCAAGCGAGAGCGCCCAGCGGTGCTCGCCTTCTTCCTGCACGATGAAGTAGTCGCTGATCCCGCGCGCCTTGAGCTCCGCCGCCTTCTTCGCTGCCGCGGGGCGGCTGCCCTGCGCCGGGATATAGACCCACCAGCCGGCGCTCTCCTCGGTGCGCTTCTGATTGAGGCGCGCACCGAGCGCGAGCGGCTCGAGCGACTTCTCGGCGCGCGGCGCGTCGGCGAGCGTGAAGCTGCCCCATTCGATGCATTTCGGCGCGCCGGTGCCGGTCATCGATACCGGGCGCGCCGCCGCCGCGGGCAGATCCGTCGGCACGACGACTTTCATCTTGTCGGGCTCGATCTGGCGCTGCAGCGGCGCCGGATCGGTGCCCGCGTCGATCGGCGAGACGTAGCGCGACCAGGCGAAGAAAGCCAGGTTCGCCAGCACGAGCAGCAGGAATAGCGCCCTCACCGCGCTTTCTTCAGCGCAACCACGGTCGACGCCGCCGCCTTGCCCTTGCTCAGCGCGATCTGCGCGAGGCCTTCGAGCACCAGGTTCTCCACATAGCGGCGCGGCATGGAAAGCTGATCGACGAGCGCGCGGCCTGCGCCGCCGGCGACGATGCACAGCGGCGCCGCCGCCACCTCGCGAAACACGCGGTACATGCGCTCGACCGCGCCGGCCTGCGCATGGCGGCAGCCGGTCTCGATGGCGTCGATCGTGTTGCGCGGGGTGTCGCGGTACTGCCCTTCCTGGATCGGCAGCCGGCCGGTGTGCTCGTGGAGCACGAAGCGCATCAGCTCGACACCGGGCAGGATGGCGCCGCCGAGAAAGCGACCTTCCGCGGAAAGCATGTCCACGGTGGTCGCCGTGCCGGCATTGACGACGAGCGATGCGCCGTTGTGGAGTGCGCGCGCGGCGATCAACGCCGCCCAGCGGTCCGGGCCGAGGACCTCCGGCCGATCGTAGCCGTTCACCACGCCGCAGCGCTCCGCCTCGGCGTGCAGCCAGAGCGGCTCGGCATCGAAAATGCTCGTCCAGTTGACGAGCAGCTGGTGCGCGCCGTCGCCGGCGACGTTGGAGATGACGATGTGCTCCGGCGCTTCGTGCGTCACGGAGAACGGGTTGAGGTGGTCGCTGGTCGCGGCGAACTCGATGAGCGAGACGGTGGCGATGCTCGTGCAATGCGCGAGGCCGGCGTCATCGACCTCGAACCAGCCCCACTTGACGCGGGAATTGCCGGCGTCGATGCAAAGGATCATGCCGGCCTCGCCGACAGCACGCGGCCGCTACGCACGGCGCGCACGCCGTGCCGATTCTCCAGCCGCAAGCCGCCATCCTCGTCCAGGCCCCGCGCGACGCCGGTCACCACGCGGCCGTCCGCCAGGCGGACCCGCATGCGGCTGCCCGCGTGGGCATGCATCGCCTCCCACTCGGCGCGGAAAGGCGCCAGGCCGGCGACCTCGAACGCGCCGAGCGCTTCGCGCAGCGAGCAGCCGATGCGCGAGGCGAGCGCGTTGCGGTCGATGGCGATGAAGCTTTCGAGCGCCGCAAGCCGGCGCCGCAGCCTGCGCTCGAGCGCAGGATCCGCGCGGCAATTCAACCCGATGCCGATGACGGCGAAGGCGCCGCTCGCGTTGCCGCGCGTCTCGACCAGGATGCCACCCAGCTTGGCCGGGCCGACGACGAGGTCGTTGGGCCACTTCAGCGCGACCTGCGCGACACCCAGGGTGCGCAGGGCGCGCGCGACGCCGACGCCCGCGACCAGCGAGAGGCCGGCCAGCTCGGCGAGCGGCCGGCGCGTGCGCGTCGAAAGGGAGAAGGTGAGTCCCGTGCCACGCGCGGCGTGCCAGCGCCGCCCGCGGCGTCCGCGGCCCGCCGCCTGCTCTTCAGCCACGAGCAGCACATCCGGCTCGCCTTCGGCCATCAGCACGTCGTTGGTCGAGCTGCAGCGCTCGACGACGCGCGCTGCCACGCCGGGGACGCGGATGGCGTCCGATTCGAGACGGTCCATGACGCTAGTTTACGCGGTGGCGAAGGTGAAATTGCGGCCCTGCGGGCGGCCGGAGCACGCGGCTGAGGAGGGGCGATCGGGAGGCTATGCTACGACCCGGTGAACTTCCGTCCGAAGAGCGCGGTGCTCGGCTTCCTCGCGGCGCTGTCGTTCATGAGCCCGATGGTCGAGGCGCTCGTCACGGGGCGGGTGGAGACCTTCAGCGCCTATGGGCTGATCGAAACCCTGGTTTCGCTCGTGTTGCTTTTCACGTGGTATCACCTCGACAAGCGCGAGCGCGACTATCGCGCAGGACGCCTGATGAACGCCGGCATGCTTGCGGCCGCGGTGATCGCGCTGCCGATCTATCTCGTGCGCTCGCGCGGCTGGAAGCAAGGCATGATCGCGATCGCGATCGCTGCGCTCTATCTGGCGCTCACGCTCGGGCTGGCAGAGCTGGGCGAGCTGGCGGGAACGAAGCTAGGCCGGTAGCTGCGGCCAGGCCTTTTGCGGCGGACGGAGTTTCTCGATCAGGCGCGCCAGCTTCATCACGCCCGCATCGTCGAAGCGATGGCCGATGATCTGCACGCCGATCGGCAGGCCGTCGCGTGTCGTGCTCCAGTTCACCGACGCGGCCGGCTGCTCGGACATGTTGTAGGGCACGGTGAAGGCGATGTGCGGCAGCGCATCGTGCGGGTCGTTGCCCGGCGCGGCAAGCTCGGCTTCATAAGGCGGGATGGGCGAGACCGGGGAAATCAGGAAGTCATACCGCTCGGTGGCAGCCACCGCGGCCTCGCGCATGGACATCACGTCGTTGTACGCCTGGATCACCTCGCGGCCGGTGAAGCGCGCCGCGCGCCAGCTGCACCACTCGGCGATGAAGGGGAGGACTTTCTCGCGCCTGGCAGCGGAAAGCTGCATCAGGTCGTTGTAGGAGCGGGCCTCGAAGAAGCGGCACATCGCATCCATCATCTCCGGCATCAGGAAAGAACGGATCGATTCGACGGCGCAGCCCGCGCCGGCGAGCGCCGTGGCAGCGGCTTCTGCAGCGGCGCGCACTTCGGCGTGCACTTCCAGACCGACGCCCATGTCGGGCAGGAAGCCGATGCGCAAGCCCTTGGTCTGGAGCTCGTCCAGGCGGCTCGTGAAATCCGTTGCATCCGCCGGCAGCGACATGAAGTCGCGCGCATCGGGGCGCGCGATGGCGTTCATCACCAGCGCGGCGTCCATGACGTCGCGCGTCATCGGCCCGGTCACGCGGCCCATGTACGGCGGATGAATCGGCACGCGGCCGAGCGAAGGCTTGAGCGCGAAGAGGCCGCAGTGCGTGGCGGGAAGCCGGACGGAGCCGCCGATGTCGGTGCCAAGATGCAGCGGCGCATAGCCGGCCACGGCCGCGGCGGCTGCGCCGGAGCTCGAGCCGGAAGTATTGCGATCGAGTCGCCAGGGATTGCGCGTGATGCCGTGCAGGCTGGAAAGCCCGGAAGACAGCATGCCGTAGTCTGGCATCGTCGTCTTGCCAAGGAGGATGCAGCCTGCTTCGCGCAGGCGACCAGCGGGCGGCGCATCGGCCGCTTGCGCAGACGCATCCTCGTTCGCGCGAGTGCCGATCGGCGAAGGATCGCCGCGCGTATGGATATTTTCCTTGATCGTCACCGGCACGCCGTCGAGCGGAGAGAGCGCGCCGTTCGTCCGCCAGCGAGACTCGGAAGCGCGCGCCTGCTCGAGCGCACGCTCGTCGGTGACGCGATACATCGCGTTGATGCGCGGCTCCCACGCCTGCATGCGCTCGAGAAGCGCGCGGGTCGCTTCGAGCGGCGAAAGCTCACGGCGCGCGTAGGCCGATGAAAGGTCGCGCGCACTGAGCTCGTGGATGGCTGCCATCTGCCCGCGACTATATACTGCGCGCAGGGATGAAAAGAACACTGCTGTTTCTTGCTGCGCTGCTCTGCGCCTTGCCGGCCCGCGCGGCGCAAGACGTTCGCCTCTGGCATTCGCTCGATGCCGCGCTCGCCGAGCAGCTCGAGCGCTTCGCCGGGGAATACAACGCCGCGCAGGCGGAATTCCGCGTGCGCGTCGAACCGTTGCCGAAGTCGGGCACGAAGCGCCTGCAGCGGCTGAGCCTGCCGCTCAACGCGGCACGCCCGGTCCTCTACTACAACCGCGACGCCTTCCAGCGCGCGAAGCTCAATCCTTCCTTCACGCCGAAGACCTGGTACGAGATGGCTGCCGTGCTGGGCGCGCTGGCCGACGCCGGCCAGTCCTGTGCCTACACGACCGCGTGGCCGGCGTGGGTGATGCTCGAGAACTCGGGCGGCAGCTTCAGCCGCCAGATCATGGTGCGATGGACCTCGATGCTCGCGACATGGGAAAAATCAGGCTTCTTCAGCTACTCGGGACGCTCGAACGAGGCCGAAGGGCGCTTCGCCGCCGGCGAATGCGCGGTGCTCACGTCGTCGTCGGCCAGCCGCGAGGACCTCTTGCGGCGCGCCCCGTTCTGGCTCGGGGTCGCCCCGTTGCCTTATTACGACGACGCGGGCATTTCCTCGCGCGCAATGCCGGCGAGCGCGCCGAGCGTCTGGGTCGAACGCCAGACGGTCGGCGTGGCGAGCTTCTTCGCCTTCATTGCCGGCCGCGCTGCGCAGGGACGGCGCGAGCGCGAGGCCATGGAAGAGGAGCTGGAAGCGGTGTGGCGCGGCGACAAGACCGCGCCCGACGCGCTCAACGCCTATTCGCGCAAGCTGAAGTAGGCTCCGGCTGCCCGGTCAGCCCTTCAGGCAGCTGCTCATGAACTTCTTGCGCTCGTCGCCTTTCTTGTCGCCGGCCTTTTCATTGCAGTCCTTCATGCGCTCCTGCTGCTTCTTCTGCGCCGCGCTCGGACCGTCGCCGCCACCCTTCAGGCAGCTCGACATGTATTTCTTGCGCTCGTCGCCTTTCTTGTCGCCCGCCTTTTCGTTGCAGTCCTTCATGCGCTCCTGCTGCTTCTTCTGCGCCGCGGTGGGCGCCTTCTTCGTCTCTTTCTTGTCCTGCGCGAATCCGGTGGATGCGGCAAAAGCGAGGCACAGCATTGCGATCAGCACTCTCATGGTGGGGTTTCCTCCAATAGACGTTCGATGGCGTTGAGGAGTTTCGGATCGTTGGGCTCGACCGCACTTGCGAAGCTCTGCACGCGCGCGCCGCGCCGGTCGACGAGGTATTTGTGGAAATTCCAGGCTGGCGCCTCGCCGCTTGCCTTCACCAGGTCCCGGTAAAGCGGATTCGTCTTCAGGGCCGACTTCGCGAACATCGGAAAGTCGATCGCGTACTCGTTCACGCAGAACGACGAGATCTCCTTGTTCGAGCCAGGCTCCTGCCCACCGAAATCGTTGGCGGGGAAGCCGAGCACGACCAGCCCGCGCTTTGCATACTTGCGGTAGAGAGCTTCCAGTCCGTCGTATTGGGGCGTGTAGCCGCACTTGCTCGCCGTATTGACCACCAGCAGGACCTTGCCGCTGTACTCGCACAGCGACTGCGTGCGCTCGTCGAGCGTCGGCAAACTGCGCTCGAGCAGGGCGGGGCAGGCGGCACCGGCCGGGACGGACGCCAGAAAAGCGAGGCTAATAAGGAAGCGGCGCATTGGGCTTGAGCGGCTGCAGCGCGGCGCGGAATTGCGTCTTGATGCGCTCGAGGGCGGCATCGTTGTCGGCCTCGAAGCGGATCACCACCACCGGCGTCGTATTCGACGCCCGCGCCAGGCCGAAGCCGTCCTTGTACTCGACGCGCACGCCGTCGATCGTAAGCACCCGCTCGGCGCCGGGGAAGGGCTTCGAGGCCTGCAGCTTCTCGACCAGCGCATGCGGCTCGCCTTCCTCGAGCTGCCAGTGGATCTCGGGCGTGGAAGGCGCGTTCGGCAGCGCCTTCAAGACTGCGCTGGGGTCTGCTTCACGGGACAGGACCTCCAGCAGGCGCGCGCCACCGTAGAGGGCGTCGTCGAAGCCGTACCAGCGCTCTTTGAAGAAGGTGTGGCCGGACATCTCGCCCGCGAGGAGCGCGCCGGTTTCCTTGAGCTTGGCCTTGATGAGCGAATGGCCGGTCTTCCAGATGAGCGGCTTGCCGCCATGGCGCTCGATCCACGGCGCGAGCAGGCGCGTGCTCTTCACGTCATAGATGATCTGCGCGCCGGGGTTGCGCGACAGCACATCCTTGGCGAGGAGCATGAGCTGGCGGTCGGCGAAGATGATCTCGCCGTCCTTGGTCACCACCCCCAGGCGATCGCCGTCGCCGTCGAAAGCGAGGCCGAGCTCCGCGCCGCCGGTCTTCACGGTGCGGATCAGCTCGACCAGGTTCTCCGGCTGCGCCGGATCCGGATGGTGGTTGGGGAAGCGCCCGTCGACTTCGCAATAGAGCTCCGTCACCTCGCAGCCCAGGCGCCGGTAAAGGCGCCCGGCCAGCATTCCCGCCACGCCGTTGCCGCAATCGATGGCGATGCGCATCGGCCGGGCGAGCTTTACGTCGCCCGCGATGCGCTCGAGGTAGGCGCCGAGCACGTCCTTCTCGCTGCGCTTGCCGGCGCCCGACCTGAGCTCGCCCTTCTCGGCTCGCGTGCGAAGCGCCTGGATTTCGTCGCCGTAGAGCGTGGTGCCGGCGACGACCATCTTGAGTCCGTTGTATTGCGGCGGGTTGTGGCTGCCGCTCACCGCAACGCAGCTGCCGCACTGCAATTCATGCGCGGCGAAATACGCGATCGGCGTCGGCGCCATGCCGACATCGATCACGTCGGCGCCGGCGGCGAGCAGGCCCTCGGTCAGCGCGGCGACGAGCTCGGGCCCGGAGAGGCGGCCGTCGCGGCAGACGGCAAAGGTCGGCGCCTTGCGTTCGACGCCGAGCGAGCCGAGCGCGCGGCCAATCTCGCGCACGACGGCGGCCGTAAGGCTGCGCTCGACAACGCCGCGGATGTCGTAGGTACGAAAGATCTCGGCAGGCAGTTTCACGTGCGGAAGAATTGGATCAGGCGACGGACGAGCCGCTTGCTGGGAAAGCCGACATGGCCGCCGAAGCGCGGAAATTCTAGCAAGACGCAGCTGGCCGGTCTCTTCGCGGCGGCGAGCAGCGCCCGTTCCGGAAGAAAAGGATCGTTGCGCGCGTTGAGCACCAGCGTGGGCACGCGGATGTGCTCGAGGTACGGTCCGCTCGACGAAGAGCGCCAGTAATGATCGACATCGCGAAAGCCGTGCACCGGCGCGGTGTACAGGTTGTCGAATTCGCGAAAGGTGCGCGCGGCACGCAGCGGGCCGGGGTCGAAGAGCCCCGGGAACAGGGCGAGCTGGGCCAATGACTTTGGCTTGAGCGTCGAAAGGAACATGCGCGTGTATAGCAGGCGGTTGAGACCACGGTCTAGCGCGTGGCCTGCCGCCGACAGGTCGAGCGGCGCCGAGATCGCGGCGGCACGGCGAACCACGCCAGCGGCTGCAGTGCCTTGCTCACCGAGCCACTTGAGCAGCGCATTGCCGCCGAGCGAGACGCCGATCGCATCCACGGGCGCCTGGAATCGGCGCAGCATCCAGTCGACTTCCGCGCTGTCGCCCGAGTGGTAAGCGCGCGGCTTGCGATTTGGCTCACCCGAGCAGCCGCGCCAATGGGGAATGGCGAGCCGCCATCCGGCAGCCGGCAGCGCCGCCGCAAGCGCGCGGGCGTAATGGCTGTCCGAGCAGCCTTCGAGGCCATGGAACAGCACCATCACGCGCGGCAGGCGGGCATCGCCGGCGAAGTCGACGTCGACGAAATCGCCGTCCGGCGTCTCCCAGCGCTCGCGCCGGAGCGGAACGCGCGGCGGGCGCAGCAGCGCCGCGCGGATCGTCTCGAGGTGGCCGATCAATGCAGGAGCTTGGGCGTCGTTTCCCGCGGCGCCGCCGCGGGCGCCGGCCCCGGTGCCGGAGAGGCGTGGTGCACGATCATGCGCCAGCCAGCCGCCGTCCTCAGGTAGACATTCGTCGCCACGATCGGCACCGGACGCGCATCACTCTTCTGCTGCCCCGGCAGCACGAAGTTCTCGTGCACGCTGTGCACCGCGAGCATCATGCCGCTGATCGCCACCTGGCTCGCGATATGAACGCGCGCCCGGGGGCCGCCCGAGAACATCTGCGCCCAGGCTTCGCGCACCTGGTCCTGGCCGGTGAGCCGCGCGCCGGCCGGATGCACGCACACGATGTCCTCGTCCTCCGCCCACACCGCCATCATGCCGTCGAGGTCGCAGCGCTCGAGCGCCTCGTAGAAGGCGTTCTCGGCGTCCTGCGCCGTAGGGAAGATCTTCCCGCTCATGGGCGCTTCATCTCTTCGAGCACGCGCTCGACCGAAAGCTCGCGCATGCAGCGGAAGTGGCCCAGCGGGCATTCACGCTCGAAGCAGGGGCTGCATTCGGGCTTGAGCCACAGCACGCGCGCCCGCGTTGAGAGCGGCGGCGTCTTCTCCGGGCTGGAAGAGCCGAACAGGGCGACGAGCGGGCGGCCGAGGGCGGCGGCGACGTGCATCAAGCCCGAGTCGTTGCTGACGACCGCTTCGGCGCCGGCGATAAGGTCCATGGCTTCGTCGAGGGTAGTCTGACCGACCAGGTTCTTTCCACCCAGACCGGCGGCCGCCGGGGCATCGTTTTTCGAACCGAGCACGACGGCCGGCAGGTCGAGCCGCGCGGCGAGCTCGGCAAAGTAGGGCCAGCGCTTCGCCGGGCCGTATTCCGCGCCGGGGCACAGCGCCACGTAGCGTCCCTGCACGCCGAAGCGCGCCTGCGTCGCGGCGACGCGTGCCGGATCCACGTTGAGCCGGGGCTCCACGAGCGCTCCGACCAGCGTGCCGCCGGGCGCTTGCGATAGCCGCGCGTAATGCTCGCGCATCGGCTCGTCACGCCGGCGGTGGAGCGAGTTGAGCAGGCCGTAGCGCGACTCGCCGACATAGCCGCGGCGCAGTGCAATGCCGGCAAAGAACGGCACCAGCGCGGCCTTCCAGCTGTTGGGCAGCACGATTGCCTCGCGATAGCCGCGCGCCCTGAGCGAGCGCCCGAGCCGCCAGCGGCTGCCGAATTGCAGCGCGCCGTGGCGGAAGGCGGCGGTGATGACGTCATCGACTTCCGGCATGCGGCGCGCGACCGGCGCGACCCATTCGGGCGCCAGGATGTCGAGCTTTACGCCGGGGCGCTCTTTCTTCAGCCGCGCGAGCAGCGGCTGCGCCATCAACGCGTCGCCGATCCAGTTCGGCGCGACGACCAGGATGCGCGGCACTGAGCGCCGTGTCCTCTCGGTGGCTTCTCAGTGACCTTTGACCGGCGCCCCTTTGTAGACGTACAGCGTGCCGCAGTAAGGGCAGCGCGATTCGCCTTCCTTGGCCACATCGAGGAACACGCGCGGATGGCGTGCCCAGAGCGGCGAGCCCGGCAGCGGGCAATGCAGCGGCAGCTGCTTCTCGGTCACGTCGACCCGGGTTGCTTTGTCGTCGCTCATTTGCTGGCCTTTCCTTTGACTGGCGTGAGCCAATGACGGTGCTTGCGGTCCTTGCCGGTCACCACGTCGAAGAAGGCTTTCTGGATCGCCTTCGTCACCGGACCGGCCTTGCCGGCGCCGATCTGGCGCCCGTCCAGCTCGCGGATCGGCGTGACTTCGGCCGCCGTACCGGTGAAGAACGCTTCGTCGGCGATATAGATGTCGTCGCGCGTGAGCCGCTTCGAGATCACGGTATAGCCCAGCTCGCCCGCGAGCTCGATGACCGAGGTGCGCGTGATGCCGGTGAGCGCCGAAGTGAGCTCCGGCTCGTACAGCTTGCCGTCTTTCACGATGAAGATGTTCTCGCCCGCGCCCTCCGCGACGAAGCCATCGACGTCGAGGAGCAGCCCTTCATCATAGCCGTGCTGCGTGGCCTCCAGCGTGGCGAGCACCGAATTCGGGTACGTGCCGGACATCTTGGCGCGCGCCATCGTGACGTTGATGTGGTGGCGCGCATAGGAGGAGGTCTTGACGCGGATGCCCTTGGCGAGCGCTTCCGGGCCGAGGTAGGCGCCCCACGGCCAGGCCGCGATGGCGACGTGCACTTTCGCGCCCACCGGCGAGACGCCCATCTTCTCCGAGCCGTAGAACGCGATCGGGCGGATATAGCAGGCCTCGTGCTTGTTCGCGCGCACCACCTCGAGCTGCGCCTGCATCAGCTGCTCGCGGCTGAACGGAATCTTCATCATGTAGATGTGCGCCGACGAGAACAGGCGATTGGTGTGCTCCTTCAGGCGGAAGATCGCCGTGCCGATCGAGGTCTTGTAGGCGCGCACGCCTTCGAACACGGCCAGCCCGTAATGCAGTGAATGCGTCAGCACGTGCGTGGTGGCCGAGCGCCACGCCACCAGTTTTCCGTCGTGCCAGATCCAGCCGTCGCGGTCGGCCATCGACAGCGGGCCCTTGGGCCCTGCCGCGCTTTTCGCCATGGAGCTCTCCCTGTTAGAGAGGCGCATTCTGGAACAAAATCCGCTGGCAAACTATTAACGTATTCGTTAATATTTTGTTCGATGCTCGCCGACCGCATCTTCGATGCGCTGGCGTCGCCGGCGCGGCGCCAGATGCTGGCGCTGCTGTCGCAGACGGCGCTCAGCACCTCCGAGCTCGCGGGTCGCTTCCCGATGAGCGCGCCGGCGGTTTCGCGCCACCTCTCGGTGCTCGAGAACGCCGGCCTCGTGACGAGCGAACGCCAGGGCCAGCGCGTGCTTTATCGGCTCGAGCGCGATACGCTGCTCAACGCGTTGTCGCGGCTCGCCTCCGAGGTCGACGGCCCGTTGCGCCGTGATCCGCAAGGCGCACGCGCGCCGCGCGAGGCGCTCTAGCCGGGCATTCAAATTGCTGGAGTTGCGGCACCTGAGGCAAGGAGCCGCACATGTCGCGCACGCTCGGCAGTACTGGCAGTGTCACCCGTGATATCGAGCCCGGCGAGGTGCGTGCCTGGCGCTTCGGCGCGCTCGCGCGCCACATCGCCACGCTGGCCGGCCGCCCGGCTGCGTTCGCACTGGCGGTCCTCGCGATTGTGGCCTGGGCTGCGACGGGCCCGCTTTTCGGCTACAGCGACACCTGGCAGCTGATCATCAACACGTCGACCACGATCATCACCTTCATCATGGTGTTCGTGATCCAGAACACGCAGAACCGCGACACCGCCGCCATCCAGATCAAGCTGGATGAGTTGATCCGCGCGACGCAGGGCGCGCACAACGCCCTCCTCG
>DATDCR010000478.1:0-8378 GCA_036524215.1 Burkholderiales bacterium | reverse complement strand
CGCGCACACGCTCGCTTTTTCCAGACCCTACGAGCGAAGCCCCAGCGTCGGGTCCAATGCGCGTGATCGTGCCGCGTTCGATGACGATATCGGGCCTCGGCGGCCTCTTCGAGCGGCAGGCAGCGCGGCGTGGGCGCCGCGAGCGTGCCGCCGGCGAGCGCCGCGAAAAGCTCGTGCGCGGCCGCCTGCAGCTCCGCCGGGGTCGCGGTGTAGTCGCTGAAGCGCACCCACGAGACGGAAAGGCTGCCGCGATCGCGCAACTCGTTGACCGAAAACGGCGGCACCAGTCCTGACGAGTTGCCGAAGCAGACGAGGTGTCCGCGCGGCGCAAGGCAGGCGAGCGATCCCTGCCACGTCTCGCGGCCGACCGCGTCGTAGACCACCGCTGCGCCGCCGGACAACTCGCGCACGCGCGCCGGCCAGTCGTCGCGGCCGCGGACGAAGACCGCTTCGTATCCGGCGGCGAGGGCTGCGGAGACTTTGCTCTCCGCGCCCACGACGCCGATCGCACGGGCGCCAAGCGCGCGCAGCCACCGGCCCGCGAGCGAGCCGACGCCGCCGGCGGCAGAGTGGACCACCACCCAGGTCCCGGGAACCACGCGGAACACGCGCCGCACGAGCATGTGGACCGTGAGTCCCTTGAGCAGGACGGCAGCCGCATCGCGATCCGAAACGCCCGCCGGCAATGGAACGCAGCGCTCGGCCGGAAAGTTGCGCAGGTCTCGATAAGCGCCCAGCGGAACGGAAGCGTAGGCGACCCGATCGCCGACACGAAAGCGCTCGACGCCCTCGCCCAGCGCTTCCACCACGCCCGCCGCCTCGATCCCCAGCACCAGGGGCATCGGCATGGCGCGCAGCGGCGCGTAATCGCCGCGCCTGCCATGAACGTCGGTGAAGTTCACCCCGATCGCGGTCTGCCGAATGCGCACTTCGCCAAGGCGCGGCGCGTGATCGGCGGCAGTGCGCAGCTCGAGAACTTCCGGCCCGCCGAAGCGGTTGATTACGATTTCGCGCGCCATTGGGCGCCTCCCCTTAAGAGTGGAATCGCGAGCAGCGCCTGGATCGCCGCCGAGAGCGCGAGCGCTGCGGAATAGCCTCGCGGGTCCCAGCCGCCTGCCGCAGTGCGCGGCCACAGGTCCAGGATCCCACCGATCGCGGTTTGCAGCAGGAATGCCCCAGCCAGCGTAAGCGTGTTGGCGGCGGTCGACACGCGGGCCATCTGCTCGGCAGGGAACATCTGACCGACGACGACGTAACCCGAAGTCGCGCCGGACGCAGAAAACGCGAACAGCACCCAGGCGATCGGCACTGCGGCGCCGCCGGGCTGCAGCGCAAGGACGACTTGCGCGGCGAGCAGCCCCGCGTGGCACGCGAGAACGACCAGCATGGGCGGATAGCCGCGCGCCTGCGCCCGGCTCGTCACCGCGCCGATTGCCACCATGCCCGCCATCATGCCCAGCGTATAGACGAGCAGCGTATTCGCCCTCGCCTGCCCTTCGTACCCGGCGACATCGCGCAGCCAGGGCCCGGCCCAGAGGCCGAGGTAGGTGAAATTGAGCACGGAGAGCGCCGCCACCGCGGGCGCATGGCGCCAGAAGACCCGTGAGCGCAGGATCGACAGCATCACCGCCAGCTCGCCGGTCAAGTCGGCGCGCGCCGCGCTCGTCGGCTTGTCCCGCACCGAGACCGCGATCCAGACGGCCACCGCGAGCGACAGGGCGCAGAGTACCCACAGCACGCCACGCCAGCCGAGCGTGGGGAGGGCCATCTGCACCGGCGTCGTGGCGAGCACGCTTCCGAGGCCGCCGATGGCGACGGCGATGCCCGTCATGTTCGCCACTTTCGCCGGCGCAAACCACTGCGTGTTCGCCTTGAGCACGGCCATCAGCCCTGCCGACACGCCTACTCCCAGGACGACGCGCGCGACCGCGAAGCCGAACAGGCCGTCGGACAGCGCGAAGATGGCGAAGCCGGCGGCGGCGACGAGGCTGAACGCCGCCTGCACGCGCCGCGGCCCGAGGAGATCGAGCGCCACGCCGGCCGGCAGCTGCACGGCCGCGTAGGCGGCAAACATGCACGCGGCGAGCAAGCCAAGCTCGCTCGCTGAAAACGAGAACTCGACGGCCAGCACCGGGCCGATGACCGCCATGATGGTGCGCGAGGCCTGGTTGATGAGCCCGAGCACCGCGAGCGGCAGGGTGACGACGAGGAAGAGCCGCCCGTCGCTCCTCATTGCCTATGCCGTCACGTAAGGCACCGCGCGCATGTTCTCGCACAGCGTGACGCGCATCAGACGTCCTTCAGGTATTTCGTCTCCAGCTCGCGCCAGTGCTTGGAATTCACCGCCTCCTCCCGGTCCATGAAAGTGGCGAGCTCCGAATCCATGGCGGCGGTGTCGCCGTCGCGCTTCAGCACGGCGAGCACCTTCTTCGCCGCCGCAATGGCCGCACGGTGCGTCTGCGACGGATAGATGCCGATGCGATGGCCCATCGCCTCGAGCTCGCGCACCGGCAGCACCGGCGTCTTGCCGCCCTCGAAGATGTTGACGAGCGAAGGCTTCTTCAGCTGCTTCGCCGCCGCCGCCAATTCCTCGCGCGACTGCGGCGCCTCGACGAAGCCGACGTCCGCGCCCGCCTCGAGATACGCGTTCACGCGGTCGATGGCCGCCTGCAGGCCCTCGATTGCCCGCGCATCCGACCGGGCGATGATCACCATGTCGGCGTCGCGCCGGGTATCGACCGCCGCTCTTATCTTGCCCACCATCTCGGCCTTCGAGACGACCTGCTTGCCCTCGTAATGGCCGCACTTCTTCGGCGAGACCTGGTCCTCGAGGTGGAACGCCGAGACGCCGGTCTTCTCGTACTCGCGCACGCTTCTTATTACATTGAGCGCATTGCCGTAGCCGGCGTCCATGTCGGCGATCACCGGGATCTCCACCGCGTCGACCGTACGGGAGATCCATTGGGTCACCTCGCTCATCGTGATGAGGCCGATGTCGGGATAGCCGTTGGCGCGCGAATAGCCGCCGCCGGTGAGGTAGACGGCTTCGAACCCGGCGACCTGCACCAGGCGCGCGGTGAGGGTGTCGTACGCTCCCGGCACGACGGCATACGTCTTCCGTGCGAGCAGCTCGCGAAGCTTCTTCCTTGGATTCATGCTGCGACCTTTTGTGTAAGGCGGTGCCGCACCACGTAATGCAGCAACCCGCCGTGGCGGAAATAGTCGACCTCGCGCTTCGTGTCGAGGCGCGCGAGCAGGCGCAGCCGCTCGCGCTTCCCGTTGGCGCGCGTGATGCTGCAATCGAGCTCCCTGCGGGGCGCCAGGGCGCCGCTGATGCCGGCGACGTCGATCACCTCGTCGCCCTTGAGCGCGAGCGACTTGCGCGTCACGCCGGCGGGGAACTCGAGCGGCAGCACGCCCATGCCGACGAGATTGGAGCGGTGGATGCGCTCGAAGCCCTCGGCGATCACCGCGCGCACGCCGAGCAGGCGCGTACCTTTGGCCGCCCAGTCGCGCGACGAACCGGCGCCGTACTCCGCGCCCGCAATGACGACGAGCGGCACGCCCTCCTCCCGATAGCGCGCGGCAGCCGCGTGGATCGGCATGCGCTCGCCGCCCGGATAGTGCACCGTAGCGCTGCCTTCCACATCGGGCGTCATCTCGTTGCGTACGCGCGTGCTCGCGAACGTGCCGCGGATCATGACGTCGTGGTTCAGCCGCCGTGCCGCGTAGTTGACGAAGTCGCGCGGCGCGATACCGAGCGAGGCCAGATACTCGGCAGCGGGCGTCCCCTTGGAGATCACGCCGATCGGCGAAATATGGTCGGTGGTGAACATGTCGCCGAACATGCCGAGCACGCGCGCGCCGCGGATGTCGCCCGGCTGGTCGGGCTCCGCGCGCATGTCGTCGAAGAACGGCGGCCGGCGGATGAACGTGCTGCGCTCGTTCCACACGAACGTCGTGCCTTGGCCGGTGGCGAGCGCGCGCCACTGCGGCGAACCCTCGCCGATCTCGGCGTAGCGTTCGCGATACAGGCCCGGGTTGATCGTTTTCTTTATGACGCTGTCGATCTCGCCGCGCTCCGGCCAGATATCGCGCAAATACACCGGCCGGCCCTGCGCGTCCTCGCCGAGCGGCTCGGAGGCGAGGTCGACGAGCACGCTGCCGGCGAGCGCGTAAGCCACCACGAGCGGCGGCGATGCCAGGAAGGCGGCGCGCACCGCCGGATGCACGCGCCCTTCGAAATTGCGGTTACCCGACAGCACCGCGACGGTCGTGAGCCCACCTGCCTTGATCGCCTCATCCACCTCGGACGGCAGCGGGCCGGAATTGCCCATGCACGTCATGCAGCCGTAGCCCGCCGGCTGGAAGCCGAGCGCGTCGAGCGAGCGTTGCAGCCCGCTTTTCTCGAGGTAATCGGCGACCACGCGCGAGCCGGGTGAGAGCGACGTCTTCACCCAAGGACGCGTCTTCAACCCGCGCGCCACGGCGTTCCGCGCGAGCAGCCCCGCGCCGATCATCACCGCGGGGTTGGAGGTGTTCGTGCAGCTCGTGATGGCGGCGATGACGACGTCGCCATCTTTGAGCTTCGAAGTGGCCTTTTCTGTCGAGAGAAGTTTGCGAAAAGCCGCCGGCGCTCCGGCGAGCGGCACGCGGTCCTGCGGCCGGCTGGGACCCGAGACGCTCGGCTCGACCGTGGAGAGGTCCAATTCAAGAACCTGAGTGAATTCGGGCGGCGGCGTACTCGCATCGCGCCACAGCCCCTGCGCCCTGCAATAAGCCTCGACCAGCGCGACCTGCGCCTCGTCGCGGCCCGTGAGCCGCAGATAACGCAGCGTTTCCGCGTCGACCGGAAAGAAGCCCATCGTGGCGCCGTTCTCCGGGCTCATGTTGGAGATCGTGGCGCGGTCGGGCAGCGCGAGCTCGGCGACGCCCGGCCCGAAATATTCGACGAACTTGTCGACCACCTTGTGCTGGCGCAGCGTCTGCGTCACGGTGAGCACGAGATCGGTAGCGGTCACGCCGGGCCTGAGTCTGCCGACCAGCCGGACGCCAACGACCTCGGGCACCAGCATGGCGATCGACTCGCCGAGGGCGCCCGCCCCGCCCTCGAGCCCGCCCACACCCCAGCCGAGGATGCCGAGGCTGTTGATCATCGCGGTGTGGCTGTCCATGCCGAGCACCGAATCCGGATACGCGACGCCTCCGCTGGTCCACACCACGCGCGCGAGGTATTCGAGATTCACCTGGTGGCAGATGCCGTTGCCAGGCGGCACGATCCTCAGGTTCGCGAACGCCTGTCCGCCCCAGCGCAGGAAAGCGTAGCGCTCGGCGTTGCGCTGCATCTCGAGCGCCTGGTTGCGCACCGCCGCGTCCGGTGTGCCGTAGGCATCGACCATCACCGAGTGGTCGACGACGAGATCCACCGGTACGGAAGGATTGAGCCGCTTCGGCTCGCCGCCGAGGCGGATCGTGGCGTCGCGCATCGCCGCGAGGTCGCCCAGCAGCGGCACGCCGGACGAATCCGGCATCAGCACGCGGGTGAAGCGGAACGCGATCTCGCGCTCGGCGCGGCGCGTGGCGAGCCACCCCGCGACTGCGCCGATGTCGCCGCCATCCGAGCGGCCCTCGCCGTGCTGGCGCAGCACGTTCTCCAGCACGACCTTGAGCGAGAACGGCAGGCGCGACACGCCGGCGAGGCCGAGCTCTTCCGCGGCCTGCAGGCTGTAATAGTCGAATTCGGTGTTAAGCGCGCGTCGCGTCGCGCGCCCGTCGATCGTCATTGCATCAGTTCTTCGGACCGCACGATCTTCGACTTGGCCATCGCGGCGATGTAGTCGAGCGACCACTTCTGATTCTCTTCTACCGTGTGCCCGCCCCAGGCGTGCGCGATCGTGAGATCGCTCACCACGGTGGTCGGGAAGCCGAGCTGCCAGGCGTCGATCGCCGTGGTCGCCACCGCGAGCGAGGTGGACCAGCCGATGAGCTGCAGGGAATCCACGTCCAGCTCGCGCAGCGTGATCTCGAGGTCGGAGGCGAAGAAGCCGCTGTAGCGGCGCTTGTGGACCACCGTGTCCTTCTTGCGCTCGTAGATCTCGGCAATGGGCTCCTGGCCGGGCTGCCAGATCTCGTTCGCAAGCTCCCAGTACTTCAGGAACCACTTGTCCGTGCGCCGGCGCGCACTGCAGACGAACACCACCGGCATGTCCTTGCCGCGCGCCCATGCGAGGTAGCTTTTCACGCGCGGCAGGATGGCGCGCCGCATCTCGACCGCGCGCGCTTCGGGCGCGATCGAGTCCCGCGTCATGTCGAGGACGAGTACTGCCGCGCGCACCGGCGCTCAGCCGACCTTGCGAGCAGCGCCGGCGCTCTTCGCGAGCGGCCGCAGCTTGTCCAGGACCTCGGCCGTCGTGCTCACGTCGGCGTACTTCGCCGCCATGTCGAAGAGATTCACCGCGTGCGAAGTCGCGCAGCGGTCGTAGACGGCGTCGTGGGGCACGAGGATGCGCCAGTTGTAGGCGAAGCCGTCCACCACGCTGCCGCGCACGCAGCCGCTGGTGGTGCAGCCGGTGACCACCAGCGTGTCGGCGCCGAGGTCGATCAGGTGACTCGCGAGCGGCGTGCCGAAGAAGGCGCTCGGGTGCTTCTTCGGCAGCACCACGTCGCCCTCGCGCGGCGCGATCTCGTCCGGGAACGCGTAGCCCTGCTGTGGGATGTTCATGATCGCCGGCACCTTCTCCGCGAGGCGCCCGCTGTCGGTGGACTTGTTCTTCGGCGCCACGTGCGGATAGAGCACCGGCCAGTCGTTGCGGCGGAATTCCGCGAGCAACACGGCTATGTTGCGCATCGCGTTCCAGCCGATGTCGCCGCACGAGGTCGGGAATTCCTTGATCGCCTCCAGGATCGGCTTCGGCGCGGTGCCGATGGTGCGGTACTGCACGTCGATGATGAGCAGCGCCGGGCGCTTGCCGACGCCGCCGGGGCGGCCGAAGCCGGCGGCGTACGTTGCCTTCTGATCTTCCTCGCTGATGATGCCGTCCCAGGGTTTCATGCGCGCGTCTCCTTCCTCGATCGAGTCTAGGCAGACCTATAATTATCAGTCAAATCGATGGCGTCGATTGCTTCCATCCACGGCATAAATAGCGCTGTTACCACGTGAGCGGAACACCTGATCTGAACCTGCTGCCGGTGTTCGAGGCGCTGCTTCGCCACGGCAACGTCACGCGCGCCGCGGCCGACATCGGACTGACGCAATCGGCGATGAGCAGCGCGCTCGGGCGGCTGCGCCGCCAGCTCGGCGATCCACTATTCGTCAACACGCGCGCCGGCATGCTGCCGACGCCGCGCGCGCTCGAGCTTGCGCCCTCGCTGACCGACGGGTTAGCCATGGTGCGTCGCGCGCTGAACGGCCGCGAAGCGTTCGATCCGCGCCGCACGGCGCGGAGCCTCCGTATATACATGACCGATGTCGGCGAGACGGTACTGCTGCCGACGCTCATGCGCCACCTCCACCAGGAAAGCCCGCAGCTGCGCCTCGAGACGGCGCAACTGCCCGCCGCCGAGCTCGCCGTGCGCATGGAAACCGGCGACATCGACCTCGCCGTCGGCTACCTGCCGCAGCTGCGCGACAAGATCCGGCGCGCACGGCTCTTCGAGGAGCACTACGTGTGCATGACGCGTCCCGACCATCCGCTCGGCCGCCGCGGCGCGCTCACCCTCAAGGAATTCCTTTCGGCACGCCACGTGCTCATTTCCTCGATGGGCTCGGGGCACCAGCAGCTCGAGCGCGCGCTTGCCGAGCACGGCGTGGAGCAAAACGTCGCGCTGCGCGTGCCCCATTTCGTCGTCATCCCGCTCATCGTCGCGGGTACCGACCTCATGGTCAGTCTGCCGGGCCATGTCGCGGACGTCTGGTCGCGCCTGGTGAAGATGAAGGTACATCCCCTGCCGATCGCCATTCCGAGCTTCGACGTCTCGCTCTACTGGCATCCGCGCGTCGAGAACGACTTGGCCAACCGCTGGCTGCGCGACGCCATGCTGCAGCTCTTCGGCGACCAGAAGCGCCGCCCATGACGGCGGACAAGACTCCTGTCTTCCTCCTCACCGGCTTCCTCGGCAGCGGCAAGACGACGCTGCTCAACCGGCTGGTGGCCGACCCCCGCTTCCGGGACACCGCGCTGCTGGTGAACGAGTGGGGCGAGATCCCCATCGACCATGCCCTGGTGCGGCAGGGCAGCGAGAACATCGTGGTGCTCTCCGGCGGCTGCATCTGCTGCCGGGTCGCGGGCGACGTGGTGCGCGCGCTGCGCGAGCTGCACTTCCAGCGCGTCGACGGCGCGGTGCCCGGGTTCAGCCGCGTGATCATCGAGACCACGGGC
>DATDCR010000477.1:0-2356 GCA_036524215.1 Burkholderiales bacterium | reverse complement strand
GATCAACATCTGGAACGATCACACCGACTCGATGTCGCAACGCGACTGCGGCTGGATTCAGCTCTTCGCCGAGAACAACCAGGAAGCGCTCGATCTGCACATCCAGGCGTTCCGGCTCGCCGAGGAGCTGTCGCTGCCGGTGATGGTGTGCATGGACGGCTTCATCCTCACGCACGCCTACGAGCGCGTCGACATGCCGACGCAGGCGCAGGTGGACGCCTACCTGCCGCGCTTCGAGCCACGCCAGATGCTCGATCCGGCGGAGCCGGTCTCGATCGGCGCCATGGTCGGTCCGGAGGCGTTCACCGAGGTGCGCTACCTCGCGCACGCCAAGCAGATGCAGGCCCTGGACCTGATTCCGTCCTGGGCAGCGCAGTTCCGCCGCGCCTTCGGCCGCGCCGCCGGCGGACTCGCGCAGCCCTACCTCGTCGACGGCGCCGAGACGGTCGTCGTTGCGCTCGGCTCGGTGCTTGGCACCATCAAGGACACGGTCGACGAGATGCGCGCCGCCGGCGCGAGCATCGGCGTCCTCGGCGTGTCCTGCTTCCGGCCCTGGCCGCTCGCCGCGGTGGGCAGCATGCTGGCCGGGGCGAAGCGCGTGATCGTGCTGGAGAAGAGCCTGGCGGTTGGCGTCGGCGGCATCGTTTCGACGAACGTCCGCACCACGCTTGGTGCGCGTGCCGTGCCGGTCTATGACGTCATCGCCGGCCTCGGCGGCCGCCCGATCACCAAGAAATCTCTGAAGAAGACCTTTGAAGACGCGATGCGCGACGAGCTCGGCCCGACGACCTTTCTCGACCTCGACGCCCAGCTCGTCGAGCGGGTGATGGAGAACGAACGGCAGACGCGCCGCACCGGCCCGCTGCCGGAGCATGTGTTGAAGGAGCGCCATGGCCTTTCAACCCATTAAGTACTACCAGACGGGGACGTTCACCGTCGGCAACCGGCTGCTGCCGCCGGAGAGCCGCACGGTTCAGGCCAACACGCGGCGCACGAATTCCCTCAACTCCGGCCATCGTGCCTGCCAGGGCTGCGGCGAGGCGCTCGGCGCGCGCTACGCCATCGATGCCGCGATGGAAGCCACGCAACGGCAGCTGATCGCCGCCAATGCGACCGGCTGCCTGGAAGTCTTCTCCACGCCGTACCCGGAAACGTCCTGGCAGATCCCGTGGATCCATTCGCTGTTCGGCAACACCGCCGCCGTTGCGACCGGCATCGCCGCCGCAATGAAGGTGAAGGGCCGCAGCGATGTGCGCGTGATTGCCCAAGGCGGCGACGGCGGCACCACCGACATCGGCTTCGGCTGCCTCTCGGGCATGTTCGAGCGCAACGACGACGTGCTCTACATCTGCTACGACAACGAGGCCTACATGAACACCGGCGTGCAGCGCTCGTCGGCGACGCCGCCGGCCGCGCGCACCGCGACCACGTCGGCCGGCAACGTGTTCGGCCAGGGCAAGAACGTGCCGCTGCTCGCCATGGCGCATGGCATTCCGTACGTGGCGACTGCGACCATCGCCGAGCTGCACGACCTCGAAGCGAAGGTGCGGCGCGCGATGCAATTCCGCGGCGCGCGCTACCTGCATATCTTCGTCTCCTGCCCGCTCGGCTGGGGCCACGCCGCCGATGCTTCGGTGCGGGTGGCGCGCCTCGCCAAGGAGACGGGCCTCTTCCCGGTCTTCGAGGCGGAGCAGGGCGAGGTGACCAGCGTGTCGAAGATCCGGCGGCAGCGGCCGGTGGCCGAATACCTCAAGCTGCAGCGCCGCTTCGCGCATCTGTTCACGCCGGAAGTGAACAACGCCGCGATCGAACGCATCCAGCAGATGGCGGATCGCAACATCCGCAAGTACGCGCTTCTGGAGCAAGAGCGGGATGGGTAAGCCGTTCGCCATCACGCTCGATCCCGGCTCGAGCCTCGCCAACCACACCGGCACGTGGCGCACGCTGCGCCCGGTGTATGTCGACCGGCTGCCGCCCTGCAATGCGCGCTGCCCGGCGGGCGAGGACATCCAGGGCTGGCTCGCGCACGCGGAAGCCGGCGACTACGAGTCCGCCTGGCGGCTGCTGGTCGAGAACAACCCGCTGCCGGCGGTGATGGGGCGCGTCTGCTATCACCCGTGCGAGAAGGCGTGCAACCGCGCCAAGCTCGACAGTACGGTGGGCATCAATTCGATCGAGCGCTTCCTCGGCGACGAGGCGCTGCGCAAGGGCTGGAAGCTCGCGCCGGCGGCGAGGCCGTCCGGCAAGAAGGTGCTGGTGGTCGGCGCCGGGCCGTCCGGCCTATCTGCGGCGTATCACCTGGCGCGTGCCGGACACGCGGTGGAGCTGTTCGAAGCCGGCCCGGTGGCGGGCGGCA
>DATDCR010000476.1:0-17401 GCA_036524215.1 Burkholderiales bacterium | reverse complement strand
CGAGGTGGATGATGTTTTCGCTGAGCTCGTGCTCGCCGTTCGAGATCCACATCTTGTTGCCGCGCAGGCGATAGCGCGGCCCGAGCGCGTCGTCTCCGTCGGGCACGGCGCGCGTCGTGATGTCGGAAAGGCTCGAGCCGGCCTGGGGCTCGGAGAGGCACATGGTCCCCGAGAACCTGCCGGCGAGGAGATGGCGCGCGAAGGCCTCCTTCTGCGCCGGCGTGCCGTGCGCCATCAGCAGGTTCGCATTCGCGCGCGTGAGCATGCTGGCCGCGTCGAGCGCAATGCTGCTCATGGCGAAGAAGCTGTTTGCCGCCATTTCCACGACATACGGCAGCTGCATGCCGCCGGCGTCGTAGTCCTGCGCAGCGGCGAGCATGCCGGCGTCGGCGTACGCCATCACGGCGTCGCGGGAGCAGGCCGGCTGCACGACCCTGCCGTCCTCGAAGCGAGGCTCTTGTACGTCCGTTACGCGGTTGAAGGGAGCGAACTTCTCGCGCGCGATCCGCTCGCAGGTATCCAGGACGGCGGCAAAGGTCTCGGGCGAGTGTTCCGCGAAGCGCGGGCGCCCGAGGAGCGATTCAATGCCGAGCCATTCAAACAGCAGAAAGTCGCAGGTGGACCGCATGGACGCACAGTATTCAAGCAACGCGTGACCCACTTTTGACGGGCATCAAATGCCCGAGCCCGTAAGGCAGGAGATTGGCGGCTAACCATGGGCGACCCACGTATCCCGCGTTACCGCTCGGCGGCGCGAGCGATGCAGGGCGGCAACTTCGCCGTCGACATCCCGGTGGAGGGCAGCGACGAAGTCGGCGAGCTCGGTGAGGAGCTGAAGAACCTGGCGCGCATGCTGGAGCGCCGTTTCCGCGAGTTCCAGACCCTCGCCGAGGTGACGGCGGAGATCAATGCCGGGCTCGTCCTCGACGAGGTCCTCGATCGCGTGTTCGACTCCTTCCGGCCGATCATTCCCTACAACCGCATCGGCTTCGCCCTCCTCGAGCAGAACGACACCCTCTTGCGCGCCCGCTGGGCGAAGTCCGACGCGCGCGAGCTCTGCATCTCCAAGGGCTTCTCGGCGCCGATGAAGGGCAGCAGCCTGCAGACCATCCTCGACACCGGGCGTCCTCGCATCCTGAACGACCTGCAGGCCTACCTGCGCGAGCACCCCGCGTCGCTCTCCACTTCGGCCATCGTGCAGGAGGGCATGCGCTCGAGCCTCACCTGCCCGCTGATCGCGATGGGCAAGCCGGTCGGCTTCATGTTCTTCTCGAGCATGCAGCCGAACACCTACCGCACCGCGCATGTCGCGAGCTTCACACAGATCGCCGGCCAGCTTTCGGTGATCGTCGAGAAGAGCAAGCTCTACGAGCAGCTCCTCGAGCTGAACGAGGTGAAGAACCGGTTCCTCGGCATCGCCGCGCACGACCTGCGCAACCCGCTCGCCGCGGTCAAGGGCTTCGCCAGCCTGCTGTCCGGCGGGCAGCTGGGGCCCATCACCGACAAGCAGCGCATGGCGCTCGACCACATCGATCGCGGTGCCGAGGTCATGCTCGCGCTGATCAATGATCTCCTCGACGTGAGCGCGATCGAATCCGGCAAGCTCACGCTGCATCCCGAACGCGTCGATCTGAAGTCCTACCTCGCCTCCTGCCACGAGTCGAACGCGCTGCTCGCGCAAGGAAAGAACATCACGCTGCAGCTCGAGCTGCCGCCGCAGCTGCCAGCGCTCAGCATCGACCCGGAGCGGATGAACCAGGTGCTCGGCAATCTCATCGGCAACGCGATCAAGTATTCGTTTCCGGGCACCACGACGCGGCTGCGCGCGGCCGAGGTGGACGGCGAGGTGCACATCGCCGTCATCGACCAGGGCCAGGGCATCCCCGCCGCCGAGATTCCGAAGCTGTTCCAGGATTTCAGCAAGGCGAGCGTGCGTCCCACCGCCGGCGAGCGCAGCACCGGGCTCGGGCTTGCGATCTGCCGCCGGATCGTCGAAGCCCACAAGGGCCGCATCTGGTGCGAGAGCGAAGTCGGCAAAGGCTCGACCTTCACCGCCGCCCTCCCGATCCCATGACCTCTAGTCCAGCGTCAGCTTGACCTCTTTGGCTACGCGCGCCCACTTCTGCGTCTCGCGGTCTATGACCGCAGCGAATTCCGCCGGCGTGTTGGCCACCGGCATAAGCCCTTGCCCGCGCAGCAGCTTGCTGGTGTCCGGGTCGGTGAGAATCTGCACCAGCTCGCCGTGCAGTTTGTTGAGGATGTCCTGCGGGGTACCGGCGGGCGCCATGAAGCCGTTCCAGTCGAGCACTTCATAGCCCTTCACCGTTTCACCGAGTACGGGCGTATTTGGAAATTCGGGAACCCGGGAGGCGCTCGTCAGCCCGAGCGCGCGCAGCTTCTCGCCCTTCACGAGCGGCCATGCCGGCGGCTGTCCGCCAAAAGTGAGGGTGACATCGTTGCTGACCACGGCCTGGAGTGCGGCCGGTGCCGCCTTGAACGGCACGTGCACCATCGAGACGCCAGCCATCGAGCCGAACAGCACGCCCGCCATGTGCGAGGCCGTGCCGTTACCGGCGGAGGAGAAAGTCAGCTTGCCCGGGTTGGCCTTCGCGCCGGCGATCAACTCGGCAACGGTTTTGTACGGCGAGCCGGCCGCTACGACGACGAGCAACGGCGTCGTCACCGACTGGGTAATCGGGGCGAAGTCTTTCTTCGGGTTGTACGGCAGGTTCGGATAGATGTTCGGATTGATGGTCAGCGTGCCGACATGCCCGATGATCAGGGTGTAACCGTCGTTCGGCGCCTTTGCACCCGCTCCGAGGCCGATGCTGCCGCCGGCCCCCACCTTGTTGTCGATCACGATCGGCTGGCCGAGGCGGGAGGAAAGCTTCTGCGTAACGATGCGCGTCACGACGTCGGGCGATGAGCCGGCCGAGTGCGGCACGATCACGTGCAACGGCTTGCTCGGATACGGTTGCGCGAACGCCGACGCTGCAACGGCCGCCGCAACCGCGGCACCGAGCGCGGCGCGCGCTGCGCGCGAAGAGAAGATAGGCATCGGAGGAACTCCCATTGTCGAAAAGACGCGTTCGACGTATTGTATGACAATCACTGCGTTACGCGAGAAGGTCCCCGGAGCCAGTCGAGGAGCGGATCCCCACAAATGTCTGACAATAAGGTCATCCGCCTGGGAAAGGCCCCGGCGCGTAAACCCGCCGCGCTGGTGCGTCTGCAAGTCGTGGCGCGGCTGCGCGACGCCATTACCGAAGGCGAGTACTTGCCCGGCGACAAGCTCACGGAGCGCGAGCTCTGCGGCCGCTTCGGTGCGAGCCGGCCTTCGGTGAGGGAAGCGCTGCGCCAGCTCGAGGCCGAAGGACTCCTGGAGATCGCACCGCACCGGGGCCCGACCGTGCGCACGCTCGATCTCGCCCAGTTCGGCGAACTGCATGAGCTTCGCGTTGCGCTCGAAGCGCTCGCGGCGCGGCGCTTCGCGCTCCACGGCACGATCGCGGAAATGGACGCCTTCGCCGCCTGCATCAATGCGTTCGACAAAGCGCTCGGCGCGAGGAACGTGGCGCGCATCCGCGTTGCCAAGCATGCGCTTTACGAAGGCTTCATCGCCGGCGCTCACAACGAGCCGCTGGCCTCGTTCATCCGCAACGTAAACGCCCGCCTGGGATTTCTGTGGTCTTCCTCGCTTCAGCACCCGGGGCGACGCGAGGAGAGCGTGGATGAATACCGGCGGCTGCTCCTCGCCATTCGCGAGCGCGATGCCGACGCGGCGCACGCCGCCGTCGTGCTGCATAACCAGCGGGCGCGTGCGATCGGCCTGCATACGCTCGAGCAGCTCACGCGGTCGGCGGCGCAAGGGCGGGCGTGATGGCCGGCCAGACGAGCGTCCAGAAGATGCTCGCGCGGGCGGCCGGTAAGGCGCGCCTCGAGGTCGGCGAGGTCGTCTATCCCGATCCCGAGCTGGTCATCCTCCACGACGGCTATGTCGAGACCGCTTATCGCGAGCTCAGCGGACTCGGCTTCGGGCGCATCAAGAATCCGGAGCGTGTGGTTTTCGTGACGGACCATGAAGTCGCCTACGGCTCGCCGCGCGCCATCGACCGCGGCCTGAACATCCGGCGCATCGCCAAGGCGTGGCAGGTCGGGCACTTCTTCGACGTCGGCCGAGGCGGCCATGGCCACCTCTTTCCCATGGAGATGGGACTGGTGCGGCCGGGCATGTTCCTGTTCGCCTACGACATGCACGCGACGAATTTCGGCGCCATCGGTGCGCTCGCCATGGCGATGAGCACGGAGATCACGACCGTGCTGGCGACCGGCTCGGTGTGGGTGCCGGTGCCGGCAACGATCCGCGTGAATCTCCACGGCGCCTGGCACGCCGGCGCGCACGGTCGCGACCTGGGGTTTCTGCTCGCCGCTGGACTGAAGAGCGGGCGCTGGGGCGTTGGTGGCGATTACCAGGTGATCGAGTTCGGCGGTGCCGCGGTTGCGGGCCTTGCGACCGCCACGCGCGTGGCGCTGTGCAACTCGGTGACGGAGATTGGCGTCGCGAACGTGCTCTTCCCGATCGCCGAGTTCCAAAGCGACGCCGATGCGCGTTACGAAGCGATCATCGATATCGACTTGTCCACCATCGAGCCGCAGGTCGCGCTTCCCGGCGGGCCGGAGAACGCCGCGCCCGTCAGCGCGGCCGCCGGGCAGCGCATCGATCACGCGTTCATCGGCGCGTGCGGCTCGAGCATGTATGACGATTTCGCCGCCGCGGCCGGCGTGATGCGGGGAAGGCGCGTGGCCGACGGCGTGCGCATGTTTGTCGTTCCAGGCACAGTAGAGACCGCGCAGCGCCTCGCCACGGATGGACTGTCGCAGGTATTCATGCAAGCCGGCGCCGTGATGCTGCCGCCCGGGTGCGGTCCATGCGCAGGAGGACTGATGGCGCCGCTCGGGCCGAACGAAGTATCCATTTCGACTGCAGCGACGAATCACGTCGGCCGATTCGGCTCGAACGAGGCGAAGGCCTACCTCGGCAGCCCCTTGACCGTCGCCGCGTCGGCAATCGCCGGACGCATCGTCGATCCGCGCGAAATGCTGGCGGAGCTTTGATGCGACCTCCTTTGAGGAAGCGCGGCTTCTGCCACGTCTTCGGCGACGACATCCCGCTCGACGAAGGCATCATGCCGTTCCGCTTCGCGATCGGGCGCGTCACGGATCCGAAGGAGCTGATCCCGCACCTGTTCGCCGCGATCGATGCCGCTTTCCCGCAACGCGTGCGCCACGGCGACCTCATCCTTGCCGGCCGCAATTTCGCCTGCGGCAAGGCACACATGCAGGGATTCATCGCCATGGAAGCGCTCGGCATCGGCGTCCTTTGCGGCTCGATGCCGTACAAGGCGCATCGCGGCGCGGTCGGCCGGGGCGTTCCCATCCTCACCGGTTGCAGCGGCATCGGCGAATTCGCAGCCACGGGGGACGAGATCGAGGTCGACTTCAGTACCGGAGAAGCCTCGAACATCACGCGCGGCACGGCCCGCCGCTTCCCGCCCATCCCCGAGATCCTGGGCGACATCGTTGCGCGCGGCGGCCTGAAGGGATCGCTCGCGGCCTGGCTTGCCGAGCATCCTGAAATGCGCGCACCGATAGCCGCGCAAGAATGAGCGCGGCCCTCCCCCCGGTCATGATCACCGTGGCGCCCACCGGCGCCCGTGTCAGCAAGCGGGACAATCCGGCGACGCCTTTCACGCCGAAGGAAATTGCGGCCGACGTGGCCGCGTGCGCCGCCGCCGGCGCTTCGATCGCACACATCCACGCGCGCGACGCGCAAGGGCGGCCGACGCAGTCGGTTGCGGTGTTCCGCGAGATCGTCGAGCGGATCCGCGCGAAGACGGACATCGTGCTGCAGCTCTCGCTCGGCACGCGCGGCTTCACCGTCGAGCAGGCGCTCGAGCCGATCTCGCTCGCTGCCGAGATGGCGTCGCTGCCGCTCGCCGCCTTCGAGAAGGACGACGCGCCGCTGCAGCGGCAGATCATCGACATGGCAGAGCGCATCAAGGCGCATCGCGTGCGGCCGGAAATGTCGGTGTACAACGAAGCCATGCTCGCCGGCGCGATGAAGATCATCGGCGCAGGCGCTGCGCAAGCGCCCTATTGCTTCGGACTCATTGCGGGCGTCCCGGACACCATGGCCTGCGGCGCCAAGGCCGTCGTGAGGCTGGCGGAGAAATTTCCGCCCGGCACGAATTGGTGGCTCGCCAAGGGCGGCCGCTACCAGCTCGGATTGCGCGCCCTCGCCATCGAGCTCGGCGGACACGTCCGCGTCGGCTTCGAGGATTCGCCGCTCGACTTTCGCGGCCAAGGCCCCGCGAAGTGCAACGCGGCGCTGGTCGAGCAAATCGCAAGCCTGTGTGCCGCCTTGGGCAGGCAGGTCGCAACGCCGGCGCAGGTGCGCTCGTATTTGTCGCTCAGGGATACCCGATGACCTACACCAAGCCCTTGCCTTTGATCGACGCGCAGAGCCGCCCCTATTGGGAGGCGGCGCGGCGCCACGAGTTACGCCTGCCGAAGTGCGATGCGTGCGGCGCCTTGCGCATCCAGTTCGAGCGCTGGTGCCCCCAGTGCGGCAGCGATAAATCCTCCTGGGCCCGCCTCAGCGGTCGCGCCACGGTATGGTCTCATTGCACTTTCCACCGCAAATACTTCGCCGAATTCGAGGCCGATCTGCCCTATGGCGTCGCCCTCGTGCAGCTCGAGGAAGGTCCGAAACTGATCACCAACATCGTCGGCATAAGGCACGATGAGGTGCGTATCGGCTTGCCCGTAGAAGTCGTCTTCGACGACGTCACCCCGGAAGTGACGCTCATAAAGTTCCGGCCGCGGTGAGCGCTTCGTTCGATCCCTACGACGTACCGCTGGAGCAGCGGCGCATCGGCCCGCTTCTCGCGCTACGCGCCGGCGCGGATGCCGAGCGGCCGTTCCTGACGGTCGGCGGCCGGACCTGGACGTTCGCCGAAGCCGACAAGGAATGCCGTGCCGTGGGCCGCGGGCTCATCGCGAGGAAAGTGGCGGCGCAGGAGTGCGTCGCCATCATGCTGCCGAACTGCGCAGAGATGGTGTTCACCTGGTTCGCTTGCGCGCTGGTGCGCGCGGTGAATGTGCCCATCAATCCGGCGCTGCGCGGCGCAATGCTCGAGACGCCTTTTCGCGACTCGGCCGCGCGCGGCCTCGTGATCCACCGGGACTTCGTCGCCGCGATCGAGACCCTCTCCGACGAAGTCCGCCGGCGGCTCGAGTGGGTCGCCGTCGTCGGCGGCAGCGCGGGACTGCAGCTGCCTGCCGGTCCCGCCGAGTACGTGGATTTCGACCGCCTATGCATCCGCGACGGTCCCGACCCGGAGCGCGAAGCCGACTTCCGCGATCTGCAGACCGTCTTCTATACCTCCGGCACGACCGGGCCGGCGAAGGGCGTGCAGACGATCAATGCGCACCAGTTTTCCGCCGCCTCGGGCTTCCTGCGCGCCGTTGGTCTCGAGCGCGAAGACATCCTGTTCACGCCGTTCCCCTTGTTCCATGGCCTCGCCGCCCGCCTCGGGGTATTGCCCTGCCTGCTCGTCGGTGCGCACGCCGTGGTCGGCAGCCGCTTCTCGGCGACGCGATTCTGGGAAGAGGTCGCTGCCTGCAAAGCGACGGTCGCGCACACGATATTCAGCACGCCGCGCCTGCTGCTCGAACGGCCGGCGGGCCGTCATGACCGTGCGCACCGCCTGCGCGCCATGTTCAATGCGCACGCGAATCCGGCCTTCGAGGAGCGCTTCGGCGTGACGCTGGTGGAGGCTTTCTCCATGACGGAGACCGGCTTCGTTCTTTACACGCGCTGGCCCGATCGGCGTCCGGGTTCCTGCGGCCGCGTGCACGAAGACTGGGAAGCCGTGCTGCTGGACGACAAGGATCGTGCCGTGAAGCGCGGCGAACCCGGACAGCTCGCCGTGCGGCCGAAGCTGCCGTACATCATGATGCAGGGCTATATGAAGCAGCCTGGCGCAACGGTGGCGGCGTTCCGCAACCTCTGGTTCCACACCGGTGACATGATGCGCCAGGACGCCGACGGCTATTTCTACTACCTCGACCGCGCGAAGGAGCGCATTCGCCGCCGCGGCGAGAACATCTCGTCCCACGATATCGAGCAGACCGCGAGCGATCATCCGGCGATCGAGGAATGCGCCGCGCTCCCCCACCCCGCCGGGCCGGATGACGACGACGTGCGGCTCGTCGCGGTAAGGCGCGCCGGGACTTCCCTCACCGAGGCGGACTACTTCGCCTGGCTCGCGCAGCGCCTGCCGCGGCCGATGCTGCCGCGCTATATCGAGTTCATGGCGTCGCTTCCCCATACAGCGACCAACAAGATCGAGAAGGTCAAGCTGATCTCGGCCGGGCTCGGCGCGTCGGCATGGGAGAACCGATCGTGAAGCCCGACATCGAATGCCTGACCGATGCCGTCAACGACATCGGCGAAGGTCCGGTTTGGTCGGCTCGCGATGAAGCGCTCTATTGGATCGATGCCGGCCTGGAGCCGAAGACCCTGCTGCGCTACAGGCCGGGGAGCCGGCGCACCGAGGTCTGGACCCTGCCGCATCGCGCGTCGAGCCTCATGCAACGCAAAGCTGGCGGCCTCGTGATCGGCTTTCAGCGCGGACTGGCGACGATGGACCCGGTACCGACGGGAATTCGCACGCTCGAATTGCACGGCGTGGATTTCGACCACGAGCGCTTCAACGACAGTGCCGTGGATCGAGCCGGTCGACTTTGGATCGGAACCTTCGACCGCACGTTCAAGAATGCGATCGGCACGCTCTACCGGATCGATCGTTCGCTTGCTGCGGAGCCGATGGCGCGCGGCTTCATGATGTCCAACGGCATCGCCTGGAGCCCGGACAACCGCACGCTGTACTTCTGTGACTCGCGTCCCGGCCGCATCCACGCATACGACTATGACATCGCCAGCGGCACCCTCTCCAATGCGCGGGTGTTCATGGAATTTGCCGGCCGCGGCGGCCGTCCCGACGGCTGCACGATCGACAGCGAGGGGTTTCTCTGGGTGGCGGAAATCGATGCCGGCCAACTGCTGCGCATCGGCGCCGACGGCAAGGTGGCGCAAGTGGTTGCGCTGCCCGTGAGCCGTCCTACGAGCGTTGCGTTCGGCGGTGCCGGCCTGTCGACGCTGTTCATCACCTCGATGACGTACGGCTTGACGCCCGCGCAGCGGGCCGCGCAACCGTTCGCCGGCCGCCTGCTGGCGCTCGATGCCGGCGTGGCGGGCCTGCCGGAGCCGATGCTCGACTATTAATTCAACGAGACGAAGGAGGATCAAATGATTCCAGCAAGAAAGGTCATCAGCGCCGCCCTGGCCGCCGGCCTGGTGCTCGGCGTGACGCTCGCGTCCGCGCAGGAGACCTATCCCGCCCGACCGATCCGCGTGATCGTGCCTTTTTCCCCGGGCGCCTCGGATACGCAGATCCGCGCCATCGCGCCGCACCTGTCTTCGCGACTGGGCCAGCCGCTCGTCGTCGAGAACGTGCCGGGAGGCGGCGGCGTTATCGCCGCCAACCAGATTCGCGCCGCGCAACCCAACGGCTATACGCTGTTCTTTTCCGGCATGGCGGCGCTCACGATGGTCCCGGCGCTGCGCAACGATGTCACCTACAGGCTGACGGACTTCACGCCGATCGGGAACATCACCACGGTGACGGGCGTGCTGGTCGTGAGGCCGAATGCGCCCTACAAGACGATGGCGGAATTCATCGCCTATGCGAAGAGCAATCCCGGCAAGCTGAATTTCGCCAGCCCGGGCGTCGGCACGGCCGGGCACACCATGTGTGTCGGACCGCAGGCCCTCAATGGATTCCTGCTCACCCACATTCCGTACAAGGGCGGCGCCGACGTGGTGAACGCCGTGGTGGCCGGCAACGTGGACGTCGGTTGCGCGCTTCCCAGCATCGTCATTCCGCAGATGCAGGCCGGCAACATGCGGGGCCTCGCGGTCACGGCCGGCGCGCGCTCCGAGTTCCTGCCCGACATGCCCACCTACCGCGAGGTCGGCGTCGATTACACCGACGGCGAGAGCTACGGCCTGCTCGGACCGAAGGGCCTGCCCGACGCCATCGTGAAGAAAGTGAGCGCCGCGGTGGCGGAGGCGGTCAAGGAGCCGGCTTTCCGCGACGTCATGCGCAAGACCTATACCTCGGTTCAATACCTCAACCCGGAGCAATACCTCGCGCTGCTGCAGGAGCGCGAGCGCGATTGGCAGCGCTATCTCGCCATCCCCGCCTTCCGCGAGCTGATGAAGCAATGAGCCGCCCGCTCGCGTCGAACGCGGCCGTGGTCGGCGTGGGCAACACGCCGTACGGGAAGCTGCCCGAGCACGATTCGAACGCCCTCGCCGTTTGGGCCTTTCGCAACGCGCTCGCCGATGCGTCGTTGCGTGCGGCCGACATCGACGGACTGGTCATGCACCGGGTCGGCAATTATCAGAAGCTGTGCGAAATGACGGGCATCAATCCGGAGTTCGTCTCCGTGCAGCCCTCGAACGGACGCATGTGCGGCGTTTCGATTCAAATCGCCGCGCAGGCGCTCATGACCGGCCAGGCAAAGACGGTAGCGCTGGTTTACGGAAACGACGGGCGCTCGGCCGGGGCACGCTACGGCGGCGCCGCCGACCGCTACGACACGGCGGCCGAGCAGCTCTGGTTTCCCTACGGAATGACCTCTCCGGGGGCCGTCAATGCGCTCATGTTCCAGCGCCACGCCGCGCTCTACGGCACGACGACGGAGCAGCTTGGCCACATCGCCGTCGCCGTCCGCGGCCATGCGGCGCTCAACCCCGGCGCGGTGCTTCGCACGCCGATCACCGTGGCCGATCACCAGGCCTCGCGCTTCATTTGCGAGCCGCTGCGCCTGCTCGACTACTGCCAGATCAACGACGGCGGCGTGGCCATGATCCTCACTACGGCCGATCGCGCCGGCGACCTGCCGAAGCGGCCGGTCTACGTGCGCGGATTCGCGCAGGCTTCGAGCCTGGCCGAGGGCCTCGTTTCGGACAACTTCAACTACCTGCCGATGCAGAAGGTGGCACAGAAAGTCTATGCCATGGCCGACATCGGCAAGGACGACCTCGATGCCCTCATGATCTACGACAACTTCACGCCGAGCGTTCTCTTCGCGCTCGAAGGCTTCGGCTTCTGCAAGGTCGGGGAGAGCGGCCCGTTCGTCGAGGGGAACCGTTTCAAGCTCGGCGGCGAGCTGCCGCTCAATACGAGCGGCGGGCATCTGTCCGAGAGCTACATGCAAGGCTGGAACCTCAACGCCGAGGCGGTTCGCCAGCTGCGCGGGGAATGCGAGCAGCGGCAGGTCAAGGGCGCGCGGCACGTGCAGTACATCGCCCCCGGCCCGGTGACCACCTCGATCATCTACAGCTCCGAGCAGCGCTCATGAGACAAACCATGCAGGCCGTTCAGATGCACGCCTTCGGCGGTCCCGAGGTGCTGAAGGCGGGTGAGATCGCCATCCCGCGGCCCGGGCCTGGCGATGTCCTGCTCAAAGTGGCCGCCTGCGGCATCGATCGCAAGGACTTGCTGGTGCGCGATGGCACCATCCGGAAAAAATCAGCCGGCTATCGCGCGGCCGCGGGCGATGCGCGCACCGACATCGACCTGCCCCTGACGCTCGGCGCGGAAATCGCAGGCACCATCGTGGAGGTCGGGGCCCAGGTGCGCGGCTTCAAGGCGGGCGATCGCGTCGCCAGCTTGCCGCGGCGCGGGCATTGCGGCGTTTGCCTCTATTGCCATACCGGCCGCTCGGAGTCGTGCGCCAGCGCATGGTTCATCGGGCAGGACGCCAATGGCGGCTATGCCCAATACGTCCTCGTCGGGCCGGACAGCCTTTATCCCGTTCCGCAGAGCGTCGACCTCGTCGAAGCCAGCATGAGCGCGGCCTGCATCGGCACGATGGTCCGCGCCGTGCGGGATGTCGCCAACGTACGCACCGGAGAAACGGTCCTCATCACCGGCGCGAGCGGGGGCCTCGGCGTGCATGGCGTGCAGCTGGCGCGGCTCGCGGGCGCATTCGTCATCGCGATTGCTTCGAGCGAAAAGAAGGCGCAGCTGCTGCGCAGCTTGGGCGCGGACGAGGTCGTCGTTGCCGGACACGGCGAGGACTGGAGCGAAAAGGTGCTGCGCATCACGGGCGGCCGAGGCGTCGACGTGGGCATCGATATCATCGGCGCGGCGGCCATCCGCTTCGTCATGCGCAGCATGGCGTTGTACGGCCGCCTCGTCATCGTCGGCGAAGTCGGCAGCGGCACGGTCGAAATCAGGCCCGCCATCGTCCTGCTGCGGCGGCTGCAGATCCTTTCCTCCTATGCCCCCGGCGTGACCCACATGGCCGCCGCGCTGCAGCTTCTCGAGCGTCGCGCCATCCGCGCCGTCATCGACTCGCGCCAGCCGCTCGCCGAAGCCGCCGCGTCGCACGCGCGCATGCAGGGCGGCGGCGAGGTCATCGATCGCATCGTCCTTGTGCCGCCTGATGCCGGCTGAAAGACTGAGTGACGCGGCGCTGCGTGACCTGCCCCTCGAAGATCGCGTGCTGGCACCGATCTTCCGGCAGCGTATCGAGCAGGACGCGGACCGTCCTTTCCTCAGGTTCGGCAGCGAGCACTACACCTACGGGCAATTCGCCGAGCGGACGTTAGCGTTTGCGCGCGGCCTCGCGCGCCTGGGCATCGGTAAGGGAAGCATCGTCCCGATCCTGCTGCCCAACTGCGCGCAGTACGTCATGGCCTGGTTCGCCGTCCAGCTGCGCGGCGCCGCGATGGCGCTCCTCAATCCGGCGCTGAAAGGGCGCCTTCTCGAGAACGCGCTCGTGGACTGCGACCCTCGCGTGGTCATCGCCGGCGGCGACGCGCTCGCACAGGTTGCCGCTTTGACGCGAGAGCGCTGCAAACACTTGGGCACGATCATCGCCGTCGGCCCGGGTAGCGGGGTTTCCGATTCGCGGCTCGTTTCCTTTGAAACGATCGGCGAGAAGGGCGGCGCCGATCCCATCGCCGACGCCTCGTTCGACGATGTGCAGGCGATCTTCTTCACGTCGGGCTCGACGGGTCCGGCCAAGGGCGTGCTGATGCCGAACGCGCACTTCTTCGGCAATCCCTGCAGCTTCATGCGGCTGAGCGGCTTGTCGCGCGAGGATGTGCTGCATACCTCGCTCCCCCTGTTCCATGGTGTCGGATCCCGCCAGGGCGTGCTGCCCGCCTTCATGATCGGGGCGCAAGCATGCCTTGGCGCAAAGTTCAGCGCATCGCGCTTCTGGCAGACCGTGAGCGAGGAGCAGGCCACGATAGCGCTGCTGACGCCGTCGATGCCGCCGATTCTCGCCGCGCTGGCGCCCGGTCGTTTCGACCGCGGCCACCGTTTGCGCGCGATCTACAACGTTCCGCACGACGCTGCCTTCGAGGAGCGCTTCGGCGTGCGCATGCTGACGTCCTTCGCCATCACGGAAATCGGCGTCGTCATCTACACGCCTTATCCCGAGCGCAGGCTCGGCGCGATGGGCGTGGCGCACGAAGACTGGGAGCTCGCCATCGTCGACGAGATGGATCGTCCGCTGGGCGACGACAGGCAAGGACAACTGGTGTGCCGCCCCAAGAAGCCTTACCTCATGATGCAGGGCTATCTGAATCGTCCCGAGGCGGCCGCCGCAGCGTGGCGCAACCTCTGGTATCACACCGGCGATTTCATGCGTCGCGACGCCGATGGCTATTTCTATTTCACCGGCCGGGACAAGGACCGGATTCGCCGCCGTGGGGAGAACATCTCGCCGCTCGAGATCGAAAGCGAACTGCGCCACCACCCGGCGATCGCGGACTGCGTTGCGGTGCCGTTTCCGGCCCGCGACGGCGAAGACGACATTCGCGCCATTGTCGTGGCGAGGGAGGCGATGGCATTGCCGGCCTTCGCGGAGCTATACGGCTGGCTGGCGGCGCGCCTGCCGCCCAATATGATGCCGCGCTACTTCGAGATCGCGCCGGCGCTTCCCATGACCGCCACGGACAAGGTCGACCGCCGTGCGCTAAGGGACGCTCCCCTGGGGGACGGCTTCTGGGACCGGGAAGCGCAGCCCTCCTGAAATGAAAAAGCCCGGTCGCCCGGGCTTTCGAGTGCTGTGTTGAAGCTTAGATCGGCTTGATGTTGGTGGCCGCCGGGCCCTTGGCCCCTTGCGTCACGTCGAACGAAACCTTCTGCGCTTCCTTGAGCGACTTGTAGCCATCCATCTGGATGCTGCTGTGGTGGGCGAACAGATCCTTGCCGCCGTCATCCGGCGTGATGAATCCGAAGCCCTTCGAGTCGTTGAACCACTTCACGGTACCTGTAGACATTTACTAACTTCCTTTCTTGATGGCGCGGCAATCCGAGCCGCGCATGCGGGCATGACGATCAAGGAAGGAATTGAACGGCCACTTCGGCGCCGCTTTCGCGGCAGGGAGGGTCGGCGCACTTCACTGCTTGAAGATCACTGCGGGCGCCACTGTAACACAACGCGGGCGCGATTACCTTGGCTCGCTGGAACCCGGCAGCTCGAAGCCGTCCATCTTCGCGTGCCACGGAAAGATGAATGCGGCATAGGGCAGGACGATGGCGAAGCCGATCAGCCACCACGCCAGCAGGCCGGTAAACACGCCGAGCGCGCCGCCGAAGGTGATCAGGGACTCGGCCGGCAACTGGACCAGGTTGCACACCAGGACGACCACCAGGCCGGCGGGGAAGTAGAGCAGCGTGCCGACGATCGCCGCCATGACCACCAGCCCGCGCGTGCGAAGCAGCGTGTCGCGCAAATTAGGCTTGCGGCTGGCGCGCGTCGGGCGCCGCGGCCTTGCCCCAGACGGCCCAGTATTCGGCGCCGCGCCGTTCGACGGCGAAGGCGAGCACGGTCTCGGCATCGACGCCATGCACCGAATAGGCACGGTCTTCGGGCAGGCGTCCGTCGAGCGTCTCGCCGTAGACCAGCAATCCTTCGGCGCAGCCGCGCTCGAGGGCGCGCTTGCAATGGTCGAGGCGTTCCTTGCCCGCCGGCGTGTCGGACCAGGGCCGCTCGCCGCCGACATTCGGCCGCCAGAGAAGGTAGTTGCAGCTGCCATTGACGAAAGCGACGGCGGTGGCCCACAGCGCCATCACCACGGAGCCATCGGCCAACCGCACGCCGCTCCAGCTCTTGCCGGGATCCTGCAGCCATACGCCGCGCGCCTGGAAAGCTCGCGTGCGCGGAATGAGCTTGCGCGGCTTCGTCTGCAAGGACGTGCGCAGTGAAGCGCGCGACGGCGTGGCGCGACGGCGCGTTGCCGGCCCGGCGGGGGCGGCCTTGAGCGCTTCGGAGCACAACGCCACCAGCTCGACCTCGTTCAGCCGCTCGGCGTTGGCGCGCAACTGCTTGATGTCTTCGACGGAGAGCCCGCCGATGCGCTCGGCGGTCCACTCTTTCGAAGGCTCGCGCTTGAAGAGCCGTTGCGGGTCGGTGGGTAGGACGGTGCTCATGAACCGGGGCCTTTCATTGGATCGATGCCGTGCCAGAGGCAGACTGCCCGGCGCCGCTTGCCGGCGCGCCCGCCCAGGGGCAGTCCGGAAGAGGTGCTGGATTCCGTGTAGAAACCTTCGCCGGGCTTCGATTGCTCCCAGTCCGAAGCGAACAGCGCGCTCACCCGGGCATCGCTTTCCCAGACGCTTTCGAGGCGGTGGCCGTCGAGCAGCACGCGCAAGCGCACGTCACCGCGATGCAGCCGCGGCGCCTTGCGCAGCCGGTGCAGCGTGAGCGGGTCGGCGAACGCAACCAGGTCCCAGGTGTAGAGACGCGCTATGTCGAGCCTTTCCTTTGCCGCATCGTCGACGAGCCAGATGGAACGAATCATTGGGCAGCAGGCGAGCACGTCTTCGATGAACGGATTCAGATCTTCGACGACAACCACTATCGCGTCGGCAGGAGCAGCGCCGCGCCGGTCCATTTCGCGCGTGGCTCGTAGCCTTCGGCACGCGCCGCGTGCACGCAATCGAAGAACAGCTCGTACTCCTGCGGGCAATCGACCACCGCGCCGTTCGCGCCGGTGTAGCGCCATTTCCAGCGGCACACGTTCCGGTGCGCGACGCTGTAGATCTCGCAAGCGGTCTTCGGATTCTGCATTCGCGTTACGCGGGGCGGAAGAGCCTTCGCTCCTTGAAATGGGAAACGAAGCAGGGAGAGGGAAAAACCGCTCGCGGGATCGGTCTTCGAACGCGGCGCTTCGTAGCCCCTTATACACCCTTTCCGCTGCGTACAGGCGCATTTCCCTGGCGTCGCTCAGCGCGAGCCGACGCCGATCAGCAGATCGAGGGCCTTGTGATAGATCTCGGTCGGCGGATATTCCTCGCCGCTCAGCCAGCGGCGCGCTTGCTCGCACGGCACGTCGAACGCCTTCGCCATGCCGGCTTCGCCGCCCACCAGCGCGGCGGCGCGGCGGAGCGTTTCGGTATGCACGGTGGCCATGCCCATGGACACGGCCGTGCAAGCGCCGCGCCGATGTAGCCGTTCTCGCGAGCTAGCGCGAGTCCGTGCTCGTCTGCTGCCAGACGAGAAACGCCTTGCGGCGCACGCGCATGATGGCGCCGCGCTCGCCGGAAGCCCAGCGCGCTTCATCGTAATAGGCCTCGTCCGGCGTCGTCTGGCGCCAGGCCCAGCGCGCGAGCGAGCCCGACAGCCTGTCCGGCGGCCAGGCGCTTTCGAAGTGGTCGCCATCGACGACGACCATCAACGCGGTCTCGTTACTGTGCAGCTCGTCCGACTTGCGCAGGCGTGCAAGCGTCGCCGCATCAGCGAAGGCGAGCAACGGATGCGGCTCCTGCGTCATCCACGCATCGCCGGGATCATGATCGAGCGACCATACCGAGCGGATGTCCAGGCACACGGCGACGATCTGGAAAACCGTCGCCGTGATGAAGGGCGGTGGCGAGCGCGTCGCGCCGCTTGCGGCAGAAATAGCCATCGGCCATTTTGCGCCGGCTGTTCGCTTCGCCGCTCTGCGCGGCATAGGCCAAATGGCTAATTAGCGCTGGCCGAAAGCGCCTCGAAGCCTCATACTGGTCGATGGCTAAAGAAGAATTGCTCACGATGGACGGTGTCGTCCAAGAGGTGCTGCGCAACACGCAGTTCCGCGTATCGATGCCCAACGGCGCCAGCGTGCTCGCTTATGCGTGCGCGCGGCTGCGCCAGAACCGCATCCGCATCATTGCCGGCGACAAGGTCACGCTCGAAATCTCGCCCTACGATCTGACGCGCGGCCGGATCAATTTCAGGCACAAAGACGAGCGCGCGCCGGGGCCGA